>JACCVE010000433.1 GCA_013698285.1 Chloroflexia bacterium
GTTCGGTGGCGTCGGGAGGGGGACCAATGGCCGTCGGTTCAGGTATCCGTTCAGTATCGCGAGGCCATGGTGACTAGGGTAGGATAGACAGCATACCCGAGGCACACGGCGATGACCGCCTGGCGCATACCGGGAGCCATCGCACGGGTGAGCCGATCCCGCTGGCTGGGCGGGCGTGATGGCCCAAGGAGGGAAGGGGGACCCCGTCACGACACCGTCGCCACGCTCTCCCTCATGCCCGGTCTATCCTCGCGGGGAACGGTCCGGGGCTGCCGGAGAGCCGGTCTACGATATGGCTCGATCGAACACGGGGGAACACGGGATGAACCGAACGACCGAGGACATCGACACGACCAGTTTGACCCGACGCGCGGTCATGGCGGCCATCATGGCGATCGTGCTGCTACTCGGCGGGGTACGCACGGGATCGGCCACGCTCGAGTGGTGCCGGGTCGACCCGGTGGTCACGATCGATGGCATCACCTACAACATCATCCTGGCGAGTCCCACGGCGATCTTGGAGAGCGCGACCGGTCCCACCGAGGTGGTGATCACGGTGCCGGCCGGCACGTCGTACGCGCTCGTCTCGACCGATCCGGGGTTCGGGTACGGCGAGACGGTCGAGTTCGTCGAGGCGCGCGGCAAGCGGGTTGCCGCGGGGTCCTTCGAGGTGGCGGTCCGGGTCCCCGCGTCGGAGCGATTGCCCGTCGTGGTCGAGGTGATCGGTCTCGGCGGGACGGTCTCGACCGACGGTCAGACTAACAAGGTGATCAGCCTCACGGTGACCGGATAACGATGCGACCGATATGGTTCGCCTGAGCCGCGCCCCGCCGCGCCCCGGCGTCAACGACAGACTTCGCGCCTACTTGGTCGCAGTGATCGTGGCGGGTCCGGCAGTAGCGACCGCGGTGGCCATCGCGGACCCGGCCCGGGTGCCGGACGACGCGTGGTTCGCGACCGTGGTGCTCGTTTGCTTGGCGGTCGTCGCCGTCGCTTTCCCCGTCAGCCTCCGGCACCAGACCCAAGTCAGTATGGTCGGTGCCGCCGCCCTGGCCCTGGTCCTGAGCGTGCCGATGGGGGCGGCCGGGGTGATCGCCTACGGGGGCGCCCTCGCTGGCCGCCTCGCGCGAAAACGGGGCGGGCTGGGGGAGAACCTCTTCAACGCTGGCCAGGCGGCGGCCTACGTGACCGCCGCCGCGGTGTGCTTCGCGGCGTTGCGGTCCGCGGCGGTCCCGGGGCCGGAGATCGAGCGGGTCGGGCCGCTCGTGGCCGTGGTCGTGGCCATCCTGGTGCTGTACCTAGTCAACTTCACCCTGGTCAGCGGAGCTGTTGCCCTGCAGGTCGGCGCGTCACCGTGGCGGGTCTGGCGAAAGCACGTGGGCCGTGACGGGGTGACCGAGGCGGCCATCTATGGCATCGGCATCGTCGCGGCCCTGCTCGCCGCGACGTATCCCTGGGCTCTGGTGATCCTCGTGATCCCCGTCTACTACTTCCAGCAATCGCTGCGACGGGCGAACCAACTCCAGTCCGACACCTACGACGCCCTGGCCCACCTGGTCGGCCTGTTAGAACTGCGCGACCCCTACACGGCCGGCCACTCGGAACGGGTCGGGATCATCGCCCGCCTCCTGGCTGTCCGGCTCGGCCTGACCGCCGAGGAGGCCGACATCATCGGGCGGGCGGGCCGCGTCCACGACATCGGCAAGGTCGTCGTCGACCCCGGCATCCTCAACAAGGCCGGTGCTCTGAACGCCGCCGAGCGGCTCGAGGTGCGCCGCCACGCGACCGATGGGGCGGCGGTGATCGCCAAGTTCTCGGCGTTCGGCCGGGAGCATCAATTCGTCCGATCGCACCACGAGCGATGGGACGGCAACGGCTATCCCGACGGCCTGGCGGGGGAGGCGATCCCCTTCGGGGCGCGGGTGGTCGGCGTCGCCGACGCGTTCGACGCCCTCAACAGCCACCGCGCTTACCAGGCCGCGAAAGAGCCCGGCGCGATCGCCCGCATCTTCCGTGAAGGGGCGGGGAAACAGTGGGACCCGCGGGTGGTCGAGGCCCTGCTGGAGGTGCTCGCCGACCATGAGGCTCGCCAGATCGCCCCCCTCGATCCGCCCGAGCCGGTGTCCGCGGCGACGGTCGCCTGACCGGTTCGAGGTCGGCCGGTGGCCGGGACGATGGCCGGCTCAGGCGCCGGCGCTCTCCCCGGCGGCGCCGATGACGAGGCAGGCGTTCTGGCCGCCGAGGCCGAAGGAGTGGGTCACCATCGCCCCGATCGGGACCGCCCGGGCCTCGCCGTGGACGATGTCGAGGTGGATCTCGGGGTCGGGGGTCCGGTAATTCCGGGTCGGGGGGACGCATCCCCCGGCCACCGACAGGATCGAGACCACCGTCTCGATCGCCCCGGCCGCCCCCATGCAGTGACCGACGGCGCCCTTGACCGAAGTGACGGGGAGGCGGGCCGCCCGCTCGCCGTAGACCCGCGCGATCGCCTTCGCTTCGGCCAGGTCGCCGGCCGGGGTCGAGGCGGCGTGGGCGTTGACGTGGTCAATGGCGTCCGGGTCGAGCCCGGCGTCGTCCAGGGCCGCCAGGATCGCCCGGGCCGCGCCCTGTCCCTCCGGCTGGGGGGCGATCGGGTGATAGGCGTCGTTCGAGGAGCCGAAGCCGAGGACCTCGGCATAGATCCGGGCCCCCCGCGCCACGGCGTGGTCCCACGATTCCAGGACCACCATCCCCACCCCCTCGCCGAGGACGAACCCCGCCCGGGTGGCGTCGAAGGGACGACTGGCCATCTCCGGCCGGTCGTTACTGTCGGTGACCAGGGCCCGCATCGCCGAGAACCCGGCGACGAAGAACGGGTGGTTATCCGACTCCACGGCCCCGGCCACCATCACCGGCGCGCGGCCGAACTTCACCGTATGGAAGGCGTCGCCGATCGCCTGGGCCCCGGTCGCGCAAGCCGTGACCACCGTCGAGCTGGGACCGCCGAGGCCGAACCGGGCCTGGATCGCGTAGGCGGCCAGGTTGTGGGGGAACATGACGTGGAGGTGGGGCGGCACCCGGCCCGGACCACGCGACCGGAACGTCTCGTAGGCGGGCAGCATGTCGTCGTAGGTGCCGCCGACGCAGGTGCCGAGCAGGGCGCCGCCGGGGAGGAGGTCGACCCCGGGCAGGGGGTCGCCCCCCTCGTCGATCAGGCCGGCGTCGATCAGGGCTTCCCCGGCCGCCTCGACCGAGAGCCGGGCGAAGCGGGACGTGGTCCGGACCGCCTTGCCGGTCAGGAACCGGGCGGGGATGTCGGCGTCGTCGACATTGCCGAGCAGGGTGCAGGGATAGGTGGCCGGGTCCAGGTGCGGCTGGGTCCGGATGCCGGTCTCCCCGGCCACGACCCGGCGCCAGGTCTCGGCCGCGCTGCCTCCCAGCGACGTGATCGCCCCGAGCCCGGTCACCGCGACCCGGTGGACGGCGATCGTTCGCCGGCCCGGGGTCGGGCGGGCTTTGCCCCGCCTGGCCGGGTCCACGGGGCCAGTGGGGCCGGGGTGATCGGGTGTGGGGATCGGGCCGGGAGCGAGACCTGACATGGACATCCATCCTGGCGGGGGAGAAGGGGGCGCCGGTGACCACCGTGGCAGCCGGTGCGGTGCGCCGGCATCCCGGCCCGCGCCACGCGCCGTCTTCGCCACCGGGGATCGTCACCTCGTGGCACGTTCGGACCGGCACCCCAAGCGGCCGTGGCGACCGGGCGATTATGCATGTCGCCAGCCGGGATGACCAGCCGGCGATGACGCGGTAACGGGCCTGGCGGCGCATCATTGACTCATAGTCCACGTCCCAGTATCGCAATAGGCCGAACGGATCGACGGCGACTGGACGTTTGTCTGGTATGATGGTCCCGACACGTGAGGGGAAACGTATTAAGCTAGCCGGGGGAGACGTCCCGGTCAGCGGGCCGTACCGTGGCCGTGGGCCATTCAGGTGGTGGAGGTCGTGGGATGTACAAGCGCCGGATCATGATCGTCGATGACCATCCCTTCTTCCGGGTCGGGCTGGGCCGGATCGTCGAGCAGGACCAACGGTTGAAGGTCGTCGCCGAGGCCTCGAACGGGCACGAGGCGCTGCACGAGGCGGATGTCCACCGGCCGGACCTGATCTTGATGGATGTTCAGCTCCCCGGCGTCACGGGGCTGCAGGTCGCGAACGCCCTGCGGCGCCAGCGGCCGACCGTGGCGATCATGTTCCTCTCGATGCACGTCGATGACGACCGCCTCTTCTCGGCGATCCGGGCCGGTGCCGCCGGCTTCCTGACCAAGGATGCCGAGCCGGGCGTGATCCTCGACGCGATCCACGCCGTGCTGCGGGGCGAGAACCTCCTCCAGATGGCCGTGCTGGCCAATCCGGGCCTGGCCCGCCGCGTCCTCGGCGAGTTCCGCTCCCTCAGCGAGCGGCGGGTCGAGGACGGCGAGCCCGACATCCAGTTGTCGCCCCGGGAACTGGAGGTGCTCGATTGCCTGGTGATGGGGCAGTCCAACAAGGAGATCGGCGACGCCCTGTTCATCACCGAGCAGACCGTGAAGAATCACATGACCTCGGTCCTGCGCAAGTTGCAGGTCGATGACCGGGTCGCCGCCCTCCGCTACGCTGTGACCAAGGGCTGGGCCGAGATCGGACCGCAACCCTACGCCGAGGTCGAGCGCGGCCTGGGCCGCCCGGCCGATGTCGATCGCCACGTCGCGGGGTAGGGCGCCCCGACCAGAATGCATTTGGCATGGCGAGGCGTGGGCCCCGCGGGACGCATCACCGCCCGCCGGCGTGGTCCGATCGCCCCGGAATGGGGAGTGAAGGCGGATCACGATCGGCCTGGGCCCCGCCTGTCAGGCCAAGCCATGATCGAGCGCGACGCGGGTGGCCGCCGCGCGTGACTTGACATCGAGTTTGGCATAGATATGGGTCAGATGGGCATCGATGGTGCGGCGACTCAGGAAGAGCCGCTCGGCGATGGCCGCATTCGAGAGCCCGGTCGCCAGCAGCCGCAACACTTCCCCCTCTCGCTCCGTCAAGCCACCGGGGTAGGGCGAGGCGAGCGCGGGCGACATGGCGATCGGTGCAAGGTCCGCGACGTCTTGGACGACCCGTGCCAGCGGCAGGTGGCGACCGGCGTCCCAGGCCGCCGTCCGGCGCGCCTCATCGAGGTTGGTCCGAATCGCGTGGAGGGCCTGCTCATACCCGGAGCGCGTGAACCGCATCAGCGGCATGTTCCCCGCCTCGCGCAGGGCCTCCGCCGCACCGAACAGGCGGGCGGCACGCTCGAAGCCCCGTTCGACCACGACAGCCTCGGCGAGCCCGACCAGCGCGTAGGCCAGGGCCCACCGGTCGCCGATCTCCCAACACGAGAGGACGCTCTCGCGGAAGAGCTCGATCGCCCGGGCGGGATCTCCCCGCGCCAGGGCTGCCCGCCCGAGACTCTCCAGGACGAATGACGCCACCCAGCGCCCCCCCGTCCCCCGGCTCACGCCGAGCGCCTCGGTGTAGGCGGCCATGGCCTCGTCCTGGGCGTCGCGCCGCGCCGCGATCGTGCCCAACTGCCAGAGCGCGGCCGCGACGCAGAAGTCGAGCCCGCCCACGCCGCGGCAGCGCGCCAGGGCTTCGGTGTGGAGGGCCGTGGCTCGATCGTCGTCCGCCGCCTCGATGGCCAGGTCACCGAGCATGAACAGCGATGTCGCGATCCCCGCCTCGTCGCCGGTGGAGCGCCGGATCGCCAGGGCCTCCTCGTGGAGTGCCGTCGCCGCGGCAACGTCCCCCTGCCCCCGCGCGATTTGACCGGCGCCGAAGAGCGCGGCCGCGCGCGCCGCGGTGACCGATCGGGTGTCGAGGGCGAGGATCCGCTCGAACCAGGCGCGCCCCTCGGTGAGGTGGCCCCGGATGAACCAGAACGGCCCCAGTGCCCCGAACCGCTGGGCCGTCTCGACCTCCGCGTGGTCGAGGGACCAGGCCAGGGCCGCCCGGAAGTTGTCGTGCTCCATCTCCTGGATATCCAGCCATGGCAGGTCGGCCCCCGCGAAGAACCCGGCCTCGGCCCGTTCGGCGATGTCGCGGTAGGCGAGCGCGTGGGCACGGTGGACCGTGGTCTCCTCGCCACTCTCGGCCAGCCGCTCCAGGGCGTACTCGCGGATCGTCTCCAGCATCCCGAACCGCGGCTCGCCGTCGTGGTCTTGCCTGCGGACGAGCAGGCTCTTCTCGACCAGGGACGCGATGCCCTCCAGGATATCGATGCCGGGATCGCTCGCGACCGGCATGACGACCTCTGCCGATGCGAGGGTGAATCCCCCGGCGAAGACCGCCAAGCGTCGAAACAGCGTTTGCTCCTCGGCGGCGAGCAGGTCATGACTCCAGGCGATGGTCGTCCGGATCGTGCGGAGTCGTTCGGGATGGTCCTGGGCACCGGCGGTCAACAGGGCCAGCCGGTTGCTGATCCGGGTCAGCAGGCCCGGTAGGGGGAGCACGGTGAGCCGGGCGGCGGCCAGTTCGATCGCGAGCGGCAACCCGTCGAGCCGGCGGCAGATCTCGGCCAGGGTGACGGCGTTGATATCGGTGAGCGTGAAGCTGGGCACGGCGGCCTGGGCCCGCTCGACGAAGAGGCCGACCGCCGGGTTGCCGGTCACGGTAGCGATCGATGCTGGGCCGGGGTCAGGGACGGGTAGCGGGCCGACCGGGTAGGCGCGCTCGGCCCGCACGTTGAGCGGCGACCGGCTGGTCGCGAGGACCGTGAGCTTGGGGCCGACCGCAACCAGGGCGGCGATGGCGGGAGCGGCGGCGATGACGTGCTCCACATTGTCCAGCACCAGCAGCACGTGCCGGTCGACGAGCGCGGCGACCAGGGTCTCCCGCGGCGAATGCCCCGGCATCTCGCGCAGGCCGAGCGTCTGGGCGATGGCGACCATGACCAGGTTCGGGTCGTGGACCGGCGCGAGGTCGACGAACACCACGCCGTCGCGGAACTCGCTAGCCAGGCGCTTGGCGATCGCCAGGGCGAGGCGGGTCTTCCCCACGCCGCCCGGACCGGTCAGTGTCAGCAGGCGCACGTCGGCACGCCGCAGCAGGGCCACGACCTCGCGCACCTCACCCGCCCGTCCGACCAGCGTCGTGGGCGAGTTCGGTAACGATGCACCCGCGTGGTGTCGGTCGCGCGGCGAGATTGGGGGGGTTGACCGGATCGGCACGCGATCGATGGGCAGAGGATCGACCACGGATGTGAGTCCTTCAAGATGGACGAGACGGATCGTCAGCATGCATCCCGGGCGAACAGGTGTCAATACGCAGACATGAGCCTATCGTGATCCTGAAGGTGGCGGTTCTCTCTATTGCGTCGCGACCGCCGGGGGAATCCGCCCGTCGCCGATTGACGATGTCGTACACGTGCCCGGAACGTGGCGAGGCTGCGCACCTCCCCGACGCCCGGGGTCACGATTACCCAATCAGCGGCCGTCCAGGCGGGCGACGGCAAGGTCGGGGCGCCGCCCCATCCCGCCCAAGACGGGGCGTCGTTGGCGACCCGGGGATATCCGAGCGCCCGGAGCACCACGTAGGTGTTGGCCGACCGCCGCCCGCAGACCGCTGTCGCAGTAGGGGGCGATCGTCCCGGCAAAGTCGTTTGGCAGACCCGCCTCCCAGTATCGGGCCCGCGGTATCGCCGGGTCGCGGGACCGATCATCCGGGTCCAGGTCGTGGCGCCAGTCCAGGTGGATCGCCCCGGGGATCATTTCCCCGGCGACCTCCTCCGCCGATCGTGTGTCGAGCGACAGAAACGCTCCCGGACCGGTCTCGGGCGACCACGGCAGGTCCTCGGCGGTCGCCACCTCGGTGCGGTCGGGCGGGATGATGAGGTCGGCCCCATGGTCTCCACCGGTTCGGTCTCGACCGGACCGCCCGCGTCGACCCGGGCCGAACAGCCCCCGTCGAGCATGGCACCCCACCGTGGCCGGGCATGTCGAGGACCCAGACTCCCGTCGCGGCGAATGGGCCGCTGAAGTCCTCGCGGAAGACGACTCGCTCGCCCAGGCGGGCCCCGGTCCGGACGATCGGTTGGCGGCATTCGACGATGAAGGCGTCGATGCTCTTCGGGTCCGACGACCGCTGGCCGAGGGCGAAGAGGTCGATCGACATCGCACCGGGGAGGTGGCCGGCCCGGCATGCCTGGTACGGCCGGATATCGACCTGGTGGAGCCGGTCCGTCTCCACCGGGAGGGCCCGGCGCACCCAGGCGACGCCGGTGATCGGCCCGCCATCGTCCCACGCTGGTCCGGACGGGGTGCTCATCGGTGATTGATCCTCCGATAGTGAGGGGTGGATTTCCCCGGTGATGATGAGTGAAGCGTGCCGATCAGAGTGGATCAGGCTGGATCGACCCCCCGTTTCGCCGGGTTCCCCTTGCGTCGTGCGGAGCGACGGGATAGAATGCCATATCTCCCGAACGTGAGATCGACGACGGCTTCTTGTCCGTACGGTTGATCTCGTATTGACACGACGCGCGTGCTGGCGTGCGTGACGCACCCGGTACGAAAGTGGTAGGAATGCCCGCATGGCTCAGATCGATACGTTGGACGAACAGATCCTCGACGCACTCCAGCGAAACGGCCGCCTCACGATGAAAGGGTTGGCAGAACAGGTCGGCCTCTCCAGCCCGGCGATGATCGAGCGGGTCCGGCGGCTGGAGGAGCGCGGGGTCATCACCGGCTACCGGGCGACGGTCCAGCCGGCCGCCCTGGGGCGGACCATCACCGCGATCGTGATGGCCGATGTCTCCGGCGGCAACTATGCCGCGTTCTTGGAACGGGTGCGGGCCGAGGCGGGCGTCGTCGAGTGCTACCGGGTCGCGGGCGATGTCACCCACGTCGTCAAGGTCCACATGCCCGACGTCGGCAGCCTGGAGACCTTCATCGACGCGTTGAGCGTGGCCGGCGCCCGGTGCAGGACCTCGGTCGTGACGTCGATCCCGGTGGTCGACCGGGCGGTCGTCGCCCCGTCGGGCAC
>JACCVE010000437.1 GCA_013698285.1 Chloroflexia bacterium
TGACGCCGAGGAAGTTCGACTCGGCACCGATCGGCAACTGCACCGGGACCGGCTTGGCCTTGAGGCGATCGACGATCATGTCGAGGGTGCGCTGGAAATTGGCACCGGTGCGGTCCATCTTATTGATGAAGCAGAATCGGGGCACACCGTACTTGTCGGCCTGCCGCCAGACCGTCTCGGACTGGGGCTCGACGCCGGCGACGGCGTCGAAGACCACGACGCCGCCGTCGAGGACGCGCAGGGAGCGCTCGACCTCGACCGTGAAGTCGACGTGGCCCGGGGTGTCGATGATGTTGATCCGGTGATCCTGCCAGAAGCAGGTCGTCGCGGCCGAGGTGATCGTGATCCCCCGCTCCCGCTCCTGGATCATCCAGTCCATCGTCGCGGCGCCCTCGTGGACCTCACCGGGCCGGTGGACGCGGCCCGTGTAGAAGAGGATCCGCTCGGTCGTGGTGGTCTTGCCGGCGTCGATGTGGGCGATGATGCCGATATTGCGCGTCCGCTCCAGCACCCGCTGCACATCGGACATGGCGGGCTTACTGACCGTGCTGGTACTCATCCCTACTGTGAATCCTTCGATAATGACGCGAGCGTCGAGTCGGCCCTGACGAGGGCCACGATGGGGTGGCGGGCGCGGGTGCCTCCCCATCGGGGGGAAGGGTGGCGTCACGCCCCGCCACGTGACGGCCTAGAAGCGGTAGTGCGAGAAGGCGCGGTTCGCCTCGGCCATGCGGTGGGTGTCCTCGCGGCGCTTGATGGTGGCACCGGTCCCGTTGAAGGCGTCGAGCAGCTCGTTGGCGAGCTTCTCCGACATCGACTTCCCGTTGCGATTGCGAGCCGAGGTCAGGAGCCAGCGGATCGCCAGCGACTGGCGGCGGGTGCCCTCGATCTGGACCGGGACCTGATAGGTGGCCCCACCCACCCGGCGGGGCTTCACTTCCAGCACCGGGGTGGCGTTGTAGACGGCCTGCTCGAACACCTCGATCGGCGGGCGCCCGGTGCGCTCCTGGATCAAGGTCAGGGCGTCGTACATGATGCGCTCGGCGAGCCCCTTCTTCCCCCGCTCCATGATCTTGTTGATGAACCGGGCCACCAGCTCACTGTTGTAGGTCGCGTCCGGGGTCAGGACCCGTCGCTGGATCTTCGCGCGCCTTGGCATGACCGTCTCGCCTCCATCCGTCGTCTCGACGCCGCCGTCCCGCTGCCCCGGCCACCCCGGGGCGCCGGACGATCTTCCTCACCGGCGGCACGTCCGGTCCCCGATCCCAAACGTCAGACACACGAAAGAGCGGTCAACGTCAGGATGACGTCTGCCCGCTCCTCGTTGCCTGTTCGCTCAGATCCGCCGGGGCGGTAGCACCACCGACGCCTCGCCCGACCCATGGTCAGGCGACGCGGTCAACTCTTCTTCGGTGCTTTGGTTCCGTACTTGGACCGGGCCGATTTCCGGTTGTCCACGCCGCGGGCATCCAGGGTACCCCGGACGATGTGGTAGCGAACACCGGGGAGGTCCTTGACCTTGCCCCCTCGCACCAGCACCACCGAGTGCTCTTGGAGGTTATGCCCTTCGCCCGGGATGTACGCGGTGACCTCTAACTGGTTGGTCAAGCGGACACGGGCGATCTTGCGCAGAGCCGAGTTCGGCTTCTTCGGCGTCATCGTTCGGACTTGGGTGCAGACCCCGCGCTTCTGAGGGGAGTTCGTCCCCTTCCGCAGTCGACCGGCGTACCGGCCCACGGCGTTGTTGGTGAAGCCCAGTGCTGGCGCCTTCGTCTTCTTGTCGACGCGCTTGCGGCCCTTACGAACCAACTGATTGATCGTCGGCACGAAAAGCTCCTAACCGGGCGGGAGGCTTGCGCGAACCGTGCTCTGCCCGCCGGGACCGTGCGTCCTGACCGACAGCTGCGGCGCCACCCGCCGCGTGAGGACGACCCTCACACGCGCGTCCAACCTTTGCCGGACACAAGGGGTGAGTATAGGGCTCGGGTGACCCGTCGTCAAGACTGGCGCGATGCCGATTTCGCTGGACTGGCGGGGGATGTGACGGTGACCACCAGACGGCTACACTCGCTTGCCGGGAACTCGAACCATGTGGTCCGACGCCACACGGCCGTGAGCATCCGGCGCGATGGTCGGTCCTACCAGGAGAACCATTCACCGTGACCAGAGAAACGGCGCGGTCGGTCGTCCGGCGTGGCTGGGATCGCTTGCCCGGGGCAGACGATGGACACGTGATCGGCAGTGACCGGCCCAGTTCGCCGGTCCCCTGGTTCGCCGTGGCCCGGGCCAGCGCGGTCTCGCTCTACCGGGCCCACGCCGTGGAGTGGGCGGCCGCGCTCGCCTTCTACGGCGTCCTCTCCTTCTTCCCGCTCCTGATCGGCCTGGCGGTCATCGCGGCGACGGTGGTCGACCTCGACTGGGCGGTGGCCCGGGTGGGTGACCTCTTGGCCCAGGTCCTGCCCGAGGGCGAGCGGGATGTCGAGCGCATCGTTACCGAGGCGGCTGACAACCGCCGCCAGGTCGGGATCGTGGCCGTCGTGGCGTTGATGGTCCCCGGGCGACGGGTGCTCGGGGTCATGACGACCGCGCTGAACCTGATGTCGGAGACGGACGAATTGGACGACCCGATCAAGCGGAGAGCTGGCGTGGAGGTGGTCCTGTTCGGGATGCTGGCTCTGCTCTTCATCTTCGCCCTCCTCTCTGGCCCCTTGGTCGAGGGCGGCCTGTCGGCGGCCGGCGCGGCGCCCGGCCCGCGAGAACCCGCCTACGCCGCCCTGCGATTCGTCACCACCGCCGTGGTGGTCTGGACGATGCTCGTCACGGTCTACCTCGTGGTCCCGCGGGGCCGGAGACGCTGGCGCGCCGCCGCCGCCGGGGCGACCCTGGCGACGGTCCTGTTCCTGGTCACCCGCACCGGTTTCACGATCGGACTGGCGATGCTCGGCGACACGCTCGGCATCATCTACGGGCCGATCGCGGTGGCGGCGTTGCTGCTGGTCTATGGCTGGTACGCCAGCCTCATCCTCCTGGTCGGAGGCTCATTCGCCGCCCACGTCAAGGTGCTGAGGATCGAGACCGCGGACCGTGGGCCGGCCCTCGAAACCGGGGGCCGCGGGTCACGAGTGGGGAATTTGCCATGAGCGGGCACCGGCGTACCACCGGTCACCTGCCGGAGTTCACGGATCGTACCGACCTCGTCGACGGGCTCGAGATCTTCGCCAGGGTGCCGCGTTCTCCGCGGCCCGGACCGTGTCCTACCGTCGTGCTCGTCCATGGTCTCTCGATCTCCAGCCGGTACGAACTCCCGTTGGCCCGTCGCCTCGCCAGGACTTTCCAGGTCCTGGCCCCCGACCTGCCGGGCTATGGCTGCAGCGATGACCCAGACGAGATCCCCTCGATCGCCGCGTTAGCCGGGTGGCTCTGCCGGTGGCTCGACGTGGTCGGACTCGGCCCGGTGGCCATCGTCGGCGACTCCCTCGGTGCCCACGTCGCCAGCGAGGTCGCCCGGAAGCGGCCCGGGCAGGTCTCCCACCTGATCCTCTCCGGCCTCTCGATCGACCCCACCGGACGACATCGTTCGACGCAGATCGTGCGGGCGATGCGAGACATCCCGCGCGAACCCCTCTCTCTGCTGCCGCGCCATGCCCGCGACTTCCTCGTGGCGGGACCTGGCCGGGTGATGCGAACCCTACAATCCGCCATCGACGACCCGTTCTTCGAGCGCCTCGGTCACCTGCCGATGCCCACCCTGGTCGTCAGGGGCGAACGCGACCCGGTCTCGCCCCGAGCGTGGTCGAAACGCGTCGTGGCGGCCCTCCCCCGGGGCACCTACGCCGAGGTCCCGGGCGCTCCGCACGCGGTCAACTTTGCCCGTCCCGATGCCTACGCGGCCTTGGTCCTCGATTGGGTCGCCTCGCCCCACTGACCGGCTCGACACGCGGACACGACGCCGTGATGATCGATCCCCACGATGAGTGTACGTACACATGGTATAGTTATGGGCACTTCCCGCCCGAAACCGACGGCCACGCGCGGTCCCCGAGCGCGGCGGGGTGACGAAAGGCGTTCTGATGGCGGTGTCACACCCGACGATCCGTTTGGCACAGGTCAGAGTAGACGCGCATCCCGACGTGAGGCCGGAGGTTGACGGGATCGGACCGTTCCTCTCCCCCCTCCCGACGGTGACCCTGCTGCGGGAAGAATCCACCGCGCACCCGGTCGCGCTGGCGATCGCGGCCGCGTGGTCCTGCTACGGGGCGAAACCGGCCTTAGTCGAGAATGTCCGCCGCCTGATCGAGGACCCACCCCCGGCGACGCTGGACGCGGCCAAGGCCCGCACCCGGGCCGAGCGCCGCGATCGGGCCCTGGCGCTGTACCGGGACCTCTTCGCCGCCGGACACCACACGACCATGCAGCATGCCAGTTTCACGTTCATCCTCGACAACGTCTCCCGCCTGGCGATCTGGTCGTTCTTCCATGCCCACCCCAACTACAACTCGGAGCAGGTGTCCCAGCGCTACCGGGAGGTGACGGGCGAGACGATGGTCACGCCCCGCCTGGCGGAACCGGCAGCTGCGGTCTACCGGGAGGCCGTGGCCCGCGCCCTGGTGGGCTACGAGCGGCTGACCGAGATCCTGACGCCGGACATGTCACGGCACTATGCCAGCGTCTTCCCGGCCCGGGCGAAGGCACGAGGGGAGGAAGCCGCCGGCAAGATGGCGGCGGCGGTTCAGAAGCGCGCTCAGGAGGTGGCACGGTACGTCTTGCCGCTGGCGACGCCCGCCCACCTCTACCACACGGTCAACGCCCTGACGCTGCTCCGCTACCACGCCCTGGCGAACCAGCCCGACGCGCCGGCGGAGGTGCGCGTCATCGTTGCCCAGATGGTTCGCGAGGTGCTGGCGATCGACCCCAACTACCTCGGCGCCCCCGGCTACCTCCTCGACCTGCGGACGCTGGCCGTCGAGGAGAGCCCGGAGGGGCAGGCCCTGGTGGCCTGGCAGGCCTCGCTCGCCCAGTCCCCGGACCGGGCCGAGGCGTTCTGCGCCCGGTTCGATGCCCAACTCGGCGACCTCGACAGCCGCCTCGTCGCCCACAACCCCGGGGCCGAGGCCCTGATGGCCGAGGCGGTCCGCTCGGTGGCCGGGATGGGCCCGGACGAACTGCCCGACGCGGAGGCCCTGGCCAGCGTGCTCGACGGTGCCCACAATGCCTACCTCGGCCATCCCCTGTTCCTCGGCATGCACTCCAAGTTGATGCAGACGATGAACCACGTCCCCTTCACGTTCCAGAAGCGGATCAGCGGGGCCGAGGATGCCCAGAACCAGCGCCACCGGGGGACTTTGGGGTCCAGGCCGATCCTGATGGCCCACCTCCGGCGGGAACCGGACGTGATTGTCCCGCACGCCATCGCCCGCAACCCGGACGCCCGGGCCGAATACGACGCCACGGTGGCGGCACTGTGGGCGGCGATCAACACCCTGCGCGACATGGGGACCGGCCCGGAACCGCTCCTGTACCTGCTGCCGAACGCCCACCGGGTCCGGTTCTACGAGAGCGGCACGCTCCTGAACTACTACTGGAAGTGGGTCAAGCGCCTCTGCTACGACGCCCAGCGGGAGATCTTCGACACCGCCCGCCAGGAAGTCGCCCAGGTGCGCGAGGTCCTGCCGGCCATCGGCCACCACGTGGCGGGGCCACCGTGCGTGATGCGTTCCCGCTCGGGTGCCAAGCCCTTCTGTCCGGAGGGGGAACGGTACTGCGGCATCCCCGTCTGGCGCGACTACGCGTTCGAGACCCTGGGTGAGCGACGGGTGATGTAGACGCTCGTCGGAAGACGGAAGAGCGAAGCTCACGCTCGCGGTACGGGTGCTCGCCAGGACGGTACGGTACGCTTCGGCGTGTGAACGGGGAGCGGAGGCGACCGGAGGGGGACGATGACCGAGGGTGGAGATGAGCGGCGATTTGCCTGGCATCCGGCACACGCGGGACAGACCGTGGGGCAGGTGCGGCAGGCGCTCGAACGGGACATCACCGCCGACCAGCGGTCGTATGACCTGACGTTGAACGCGGCGGACGAGCGGGAAGGCGACGCCCTGGAGCGCATCCTGCCGCTGGAGAAGCGATGGGGCACCTTCGACATGGGCTGGGCCGAGGCGGTCCCAGCCGAACTAGCGGGGAAGGTCGTCGAGTTCGAATGGGCCAGGGAGACGCGGCGCGAGCTTTTCCCCTTCGCCGACTACCGGGCCGCTGCCGCCCCGCCACCGGCCGCCGGGGGCGACGCCCCCTGGTGGGCATTCTGGAAGCGGTGATCGCCCGACAAGATTGATCCGGCCCGGACACACGCCGGGCAGATGTCTCCTGTACGTCGCACTCCCGAAGCCGGGAAAGGACCGACCGCGATGGGACGACCGATGGGGAACGCGGAGATCGCGGCGACCTTCGCCCGGCTGGCCGACCTGCTGGAGATCGGCGGCGAGTCGGCCTACCGCACCTCGGCCTACCGGCGGGCGGCCGAGACGCTGGCCGCCCACCCCGAACCGATCGCCGCGATCGCGGGCCGGGGCGAACTGCTCAAGCTTCCCAACGTCGGCAAGGCGATCGCCGACAAGATCGGCGATCTGCTGGAGACGGGCACGTTCCCGCTCCTGGAGGAGACGGAGCGCCTCTACCCGGCCGGGGTGGCCGACCTGTTGACCGTCCCCGACATCGGCCCGAAGCGGGCCCGGGCGTTGTTCGAGTCGCTCGGGATCGACGGCTTGCCTGCTCTGCGGGAAGCGGTCGCGGGGGACCGGCTCGCCGCGGTGCCGGGGATCGGCGCCGGGGCGGCGAAGCGGATCGCCGAGGGACTGGGGTCGATGGCGACTGGCGACCAGCGCCTCCCCCTGGGCGTCGTCCGGGAGATCGGCGCGGCGCTGATCGCCCGGCTCCGCGACGTGGCCCCGCCGATCGAGGCGATCGAGCTGGCCGGCAGCGCCCGGCGGATGCGGGAAACGGTCGGGGACCTCGACCTCGTGGCCGCCGCGACCGACACTGAGGGAGTGGTCGCGGCGTTCGCCGCCCTGGCCGATGTCGAACGGGTCGAGCTGCGGGGGCCGAACCGGTGCCGGGCGCTCCTGGACTCGGGGCTCCCGGCCGACCTGTGGGTGCTCCCCCCACCCCACTTCGCGACACTGCTGTTCCACATCACCGGCGACCAGCACCACGACACCCGGATGCGGGAGCTGGCCCGGGAGCGGGGGGCGAAACTGAGTGAGTACGGCCTGACCAGCGAGGGCGAGACGACGACCTTCCCGGACGAGGCGGCGATCTACCGCGCCTTCGACATGGACCCGATCCCGGCGACGATGCGGGAGGGGCGGGACGCGATCGTCCTGGCCCGTGACCATCGCTTGCCGGCGACCGTCGAGGCCGGGGACATCCGGGGGGACCTGCACGTCCATAGCCGGTGGAGCGACGGCAAGCGGACGGTGCGGGAGATGGCCGATGCTGCTCACGCCCTCGGATACTCGTACCTGTGCATCACGGACCACTCCCAGGGCCTGGGAGTGGCCAATGGCCTCGGCCCGGAGCGGTTGGCCGAGCAGCGGCGGGAGATCGACGCGGTCAATGCCGAGGTCGCCCCGTTCCGCGTCTTGCAGGGCTGTGAGGTCGAGGTGAGGGGGGACGGTTCGCTCGATCTACCGGACGAGGTATTGGCGACACTCGACTGGGTCACGGCCTCGGTCCACAGCAACCTCCGAACGGGGCGCGAGCGGGTCACGGCCAGGGCCCTCGCGGCGATCGAGCATCCGCTGGTCGATGTCCTGGCGCACCCGACCGGCCGGATCGTCGGGGGCCGGGCCGGGGGCGACTTCGACATGGAGGCGCTGTTCGCGGCGGCGGCGGCGACCGGCACCGCGCTGGAGATCAATGCCGATCCGGCCCGGCTGGACCTCCGAGATACCCACGCCGCGGCGGCCATCGCCGCCGGCTGCTTCCTCACCATCGGCAGCGACGCCCACGACACACCCGGCCTCGCCAACGCCGGGGA
>JACCVE010000443.1 GCA_013698285.1 Chloroflexia bacterium
GGGCCGCACGGTGCTCCACGTCGTTGCCGACGGTCGGGTGCTCGGCGCTGTCGCGGTCGAGGACGAGGTGCGTCCAGAGTCCATCGAGGCGGTGGCCCGGCTCCACCAGATGGGACTCCGCGTCGCCATGATCACCGGCGACGCCCAATCTGTGGCCGACTCGGTCGCCAGAAAGATCGGCATTGACGAAGTTGCGGCGCAGGTGCTCCCGGCTGACAAGGCCGATGCCGTCAAGCGCTTCCAGGCCGGCGGCCGCCGGGTCGCAATGGTCGGCGACGGCGTGAACGACGCCCCGGCGCTGGCCCGGGCCGATGTCGGCATCGCGATCGGGGCTGGCACCGACGTGGCGATCGAGTCGGCCGGGGTGATCCTGGCCCGGAGCGATCCCCGTGCGGTGGCCGGGGTAGTCCGCCTCTCGCGGGCCAGCTACCGGAAGATGGTCCAGAACCTGGGCTGGGCGGCGGGCTACAATGTCATCTCGATCCCGCTGGCGGCGGGGGTCCTGGCCCCGGTCGGCTTCACCCTCGCCCCGGCCGTCGGCGCCCTGCTGATGAGCGCCTCCACGATCGTGGTGGCCCTCAACGCCCAGCTCCTGCGCGGGCTGGACCTCGGGATGGGGCGCGAGCCGGACATCTCGTGAGCGCGGGCCAGCGCCGGAGGACGACCGACGCCATGCGTGTGACGCCTTCCCACCGTTGCCTGCCAGCTGGGCGTGAGCCGCGATGGAGGCATGAAGGGTCCGTGATGAGCGCGATCGGGATCGGTGACCGTCCGGGGCGACGGGTACCATCCAGCCAGGTGCGGGGTGTGCCGGCCGCTGAGCGGGCAGCTTCCCGCCGCCGGATTCCGGCAGGCCGCGGGCTCGGAGTCCGGCTGACCGCGATGCTGGTCGCCATCGTCCTGGGCCATGACCTGCTCATGGCCCAGGGCCTCTCGGCCCACGTCCCGGAGGGCGACACGCTCCCCGCGACTCCGTCCGAGCGTAGGATGCCCGGTCTCCACGATGACGACCGGGACCACCCGAACCCGGTCGCCCGCGTCGATCCGCACGCTGATGAGGGGGCGTACCGGCGGGCGCACGATCGCCGGGACACGTCGAACCACGTCGATATCCACCTGGCGGCATCCCCCGCGACAACTCCTCGTCAGGGAACGGGGCAGGCGCACCACGATGGTAATGCCCTCGCGGAGCGCCGGGGACCGGACGGTGCCGCGCTTGGTCGACCCCAGCGGACACCCACGAGTCAACACCAGGGTCCCGGCGAGCATCGCGATGCCGTGCTCTGTGCCAGCGGGCGCGCGGCGACACTGGTGTCGAGTCACCCGTTGGCCCCGGCCGGTCCGTGCGGCGTCCTCGCGGCGACGCACTGGCTGGACGCGTCCTCGCCCCGGGTCGGCCAGACGGTCGTTACCGGCGACGCGGCCGTGCTCTTCCTGCCCCCGAGATCCCTGCTCCAGGTCTGGCGGTTATAGGCCGGCGATCCCCGCGCCTCACCACGACTCCGCCCGCGGGGTCCGGCCAGCTGGTCAGTCCCGATCGGATCGTGGCGTCCCCAACTCCCACCCGACACACTCTGGAGAGAGGATTCCCATGCGTTTCTCACGTGTCCGGGCGCTGCTCGCGCCCTGTCTCATCGCGCTCATCGCGATCGCCGCGGCGGTCACCGTCGCTACGCCCGCCACCCCGGCCAGCCTCGCCCGGCAGGCCACACCGGCCGCGACGCCGGCGATCTGTCCCACGAACCGACTGGCCAGCTCGCCCGTCGCTCCCTCGGGGAGCGCGCACGAGATGGGTGACATGGGCCAGCACGCCACGCCTGCCGCACACGTGTCGGCTCACGAGATCGAGTTCGACCAGGTCTACATCGACATGATGCTGCCGCACCACGCCAGCGTGATCGCCTTGGCCGAGGCCGCGCTGCCCCGGCTCTCCGATCCCCGGCTCCGGGAGATTGCCCTGGCCGTCATCGCGACCCAGGGCGTGGAAATCGACGAGCTGCGCGGGTTGCGGCGGGCCTTCTACGGAGCGCCGGACCCGGCGCTGACCGGCGACGCGTTGATGGCGGAGATGGCGCGGGTGATGCCCGCCGCCCACGACCGGATGGTGACCGGCGACGGCGTCGATCTGATGGACAGTGATGCGCTCGTCGCGGCCTTCTGCTCCGCGCCGGACGCTGACCTCGCGTTCGTCGAACTGACCATCCCCCACCACGCGAGCGCCATCTCCGCCTCGGAGGTGGCATTGGGCCAGGCGATCTATCCGGAGACCCGCGACATCGCCGCCCGGGTCATCGCCGCCCAACGGGCCGAGACCGTGACCCTGGAGACGATCCGGGCCGAGCTGTCCGCCGGGGCCACGCCCGGTGCCGGGACGCCCGCCGCCGATGCCCACCACGACGTCACGGCCAGCGACGGGCAGGTGATCCGCGCCCTAACGCCGGACGAGGTCGCCGCCATCGAACGCGGGGACGGGGCGGGATATGCCCGGGCCGCCGAGGCCAACGGCATCCCCGGCCCGGCCCACGCCCTCGAGTTCCGCGCGGAACTCGGGCTGACCTCCGAGCAGGTTGCCGAGTTGGAGGCGCTACGGACGACCATGCGTGCCGGCGCGATCGGCGCCGGGACACGGTTCCTGGCTGCCCAGGCCGCCATGGAGACGGACCTCCGAGCCGGAGAGATCGACCGGGCCGATCTGGTCAGTCGCGTGGCGGAGCTCGGCCGGTTGGAAGGCGAGCTGGCCGCCGTCCACCTGGGCGCGCACCTGGCCACCGCGACGGTCCTGACGCCCGGCCAAGTGACGACCTATAACCAGCTCCGGGCGAACGTCGCCGGATAATTTCCGGTTGACCCGGAAGGCTAAGGAGATAGGCCAGGGAGGGGTGCGCCATGCACCCCGCCCCTGCCCATGTCATCCTCCCGGGCGTCGCCGGGCCGTGTCGCTACTCGTCACCCGCGGGGGCCGGCAGGGGGGACATCACGGCGTCCGGGTCGAGGCGGGCCAGAAGGTCGAGGGCGATCTTTGCCCGGCGCACGCGCTCCCGGGTCAGGGCGATCGCCGTCGTTTCGAGGTGGGTGCCGCTGGGGTAGATATTGGGGGCGTTGCGGAGGCCAAACTTGACGTAGACCGGAGAGGCGACGCGGATGATGTCGGCGATCTCGTAGTGTCGGATGAAGCCGCCGATGTCGTCTGGTGCCTCGATGTAGATGTCGAGCGGCATCGTGGTCGCGGCCCGGATCGCGGCGAGGTGCGCCAGGCTCAGGTCGGTCGGGACATTGAAGGTGGTCAGGCCGAGGCGCTCCAGGAGCCGGATCGAGGCCGGGTTGCTGGCTCCCAGCATCACCGAGCCCTTCAGGATCAGTTCGGCCGGGAGTTCCCCAGCCGCCCGCATCTCCCCGAGCACCGCGAGCAGCCCCTCGTCGGTGACCAGGACGCTGGTGATACCGTGGTCGCAGGCCCGGCGGACGTCTTCGACCGCCTGGAGGAGTTGGTCCATACCCCGTATCTTCGGCGCGATCACCCGGCCGGCGGCGCTGTAGGCCATCGCTCCGGTGTCCCACCCGGCCCGGGGCCCGACGAAGAGGCTGACCTCGATGCCCCGCGTCGCGGCCAGCCGGGCCATCTCGTCCAGTTCGTCGTCGGCCAGCAGCATGACTCCGCTGCCCTGGCTGACCCGGTGGACCGGCACCCCGTAGGCGTCGGCCGCGTCGAAGACGGCCTGGAGCGCGGCCGGTCCCTCGACCGAGGGGATCTCGACGCGGTACTGACCGCCGTCGGGGAACCGGGCCGGCGACGCGGGATGGGCGTGGTCGTCCCCGGCCGGCAAGCCGATCCCGGTGAGGAAGTCGCGGGTCCGCTCATACATGGGAGCCTCCGTCTGGCCGGGTCGCTGTCCACGCGCGATCGAAGAAGCCGTCGCGACGTCCCGCGCGGCGTAAGGCAGCATAGCCGACCGGGTGCGCCCCGGCGGGGCGGTGGGGCATGTCGTCCGGCCACCGGTGGCC
>JACCVE010000444.1 GCA_013698285.1 Chloroflexia bacterium
GTACCCAGATCATCAAGGGCCGGTTACATCGAGTTCGCGGAAAGTCAATCGCCAATCATCTCGCGTCGGCACTCAATCCTGGCGCCATGACAACCTGTCCTATCAATAACATTCGGGGAAATCACCACTTCTTGAAGGGGCGCCGCTTGCTGCGCCCTCCACGACGAACACCCGTGTCGGAATGATCATCACAGTTGGAGAATGGGTTCCGTCATCGAACCATCGTCTTGGTCGCCGGGCGCAGCAAGCGGCGATCCTGTCGACGTTCGTGATCCCCGGTCGCATCTTCGCCGTCGGCTCACTGCCGTGTGCCAACGTCGCACCTGATGTTGACTAGTAGGTGATCGACAAAAGAACACGCGTTCGCTATTCTCCTGGGTAAGCGGTCACCGGCGGCGTGCGGGCGGGCCTGGGCAGGCACTGAGCATGTCCCGGCTGGCCCCGGTCACCCAAGCCACCGCTGCCCCGTTCGACACCCCGCCCCCATCCCACACCTGCATCCCGGTGCCAGTCCGGTCCTCGTCCCGGTCCTCGTGGTCCTTGACCACGTCGATCGCCCTGACGGGAGCACGACCGCCCTGCTGGCCCCACGCACAGACGGGCGGACCGGCGGGTGCGGCGGCGCGTCCTTCCCGACCCCGTGCGGTGCGATCGCTCGGGACCCTGGCCACCCCCGGCCGGGATGAGACGCCATGACAAAGGGAGTGGCTACACTCTTCCGACTTCCGACTTCCGACTTCCGACTTCCGACTTCCGACTTCCGACTTCCGTCTGACCCCTGCCGTCTGACCCCTGCCGTCGATGCTATACTCCGACCGTTCCGCCCACCCAGGAGTCCCCGTTGGCACGACCGCCCGGACCGACGCAACAGCACATGCCCACGCCTCACGGTCTCCCCGAGACCACGGGGCGTTTTCTTTGTCCTTCTCGATGTCACGTCTCCCATCCTGGGGCACCGTCATGACGGGCCGGTCCTGGCTCATCAGGTCCGGTCACGTCGTTGATCCGGCCTCCGGCGTCGATGGCCCGGCCGATGTCCTGATCGAGGACGGCCAGATCAGTGATGTTGGACAAGGCTTGGCCCGCGCCGGCGCCACCGTCTTCGACGCCGCCGGTTGCCTGGTCCTGCCCGGACTGATCGACATGCACGTCCACCTCCGCGAACCGGGCTTCGAGGCGAAAGAGACCATCGCCACGGGCACCGCTGCCGCCGCCGCCGGTGGGTTCACCACCATCTGCTGCATGCCCAATACCCGACCGGCCCTCGATTCGGTCGAGGTTCTCCGCGACCTCGCGGCTCGCGTCAAGCGAGACGCCCTTGTCCCCGTTCTTCCGATCGCCGCGATCACGGAGGGCCGGCGGGGCGAGCGGGCGGTCGATTTCGCGGTCCTGGCCGCGGCCGGGGCGATCGGCTTCTCCGACGATGGCGACACCACTGCCGATAGTTCCATCATGCGGGCCGCGTTGGAGGCGACCCTGGTCACCCGCCGCCCGGTCATGACCCACTGCGAGGACAAGGCTCTGGCCCACGGCGCGATGCACGAGGGCGACGTCTCCGCCGCCCTCGGCGTCGCCGGTATCCCCCCCGAGGCCGAGGAGATCATCATCGCCCGGGACCTGATGCTGGCCCGCCTGACCGGCGGCTGGCTCCACGTCTGCCACGTCAGTACCGCCCGGGGCATCGATCTGATCCGCCGGGCTAAGGCCGAGGGCGTCAACGTCACCGCCGAGGTGATGCCGCACCACCTGACCATGGACGATCGTTGGGTCGCCGGGGAGCGACACCTGCTCAATGTCGAGGAGCCGGACGGCCAGGCGCCGGCGACGGTGCCCGACCCCCAGGCCAAGGTCAACCCGCCCCTGCGGACCGCTGCCGATGCCCGTGCTCTGCTCGACGCCATGGTCGCCGGCGACTTCGACGTCATCGCGACGGACCACGCCCCTCACACGGTCGCCGACAAGACGGACGGGTCGCTGGCGGGGGCGGCGATGGGGATGAGCGGCCTGGAACTCGCGGTGCCCCTGGTGCTGGCGCTGGTCCGGGCTGGCCACCTCTCGGTCTCCGAC
>JACCVE010000447.1 GCA_013698285.1 Chloroflexia bacterium
CCGAGATTTCGACGGCCCAGGAGCGTCGCACGGCGATCCTCTGCCCGATCGATCGCGAGCAAGAGCCCGAAAATCGTGATAGAGTCCGCCGTCGCACCCTGTCTCCGGGCAGGGTGAGGATTGAAACAACGGCGACACGTCTGCCCTGTACGACTACCTGGAGTCGCACACTGTCTCCGGGCAGGGTGAGGATTGAAACCCGACGCCGATGTGCAGGCCACGAAGGACCGGGTCGGTCGCACCCTGTCTTCGGGCGAGGTGCGACATGCAAGGTAGTGATCAGCGTCTATCGGTGTGTGACCGACGTGGCCCGCTCATCCGACTGGACATCGCGATCCTGTCGTTGGTCGCGCGCCGTCTCACGACTCAGGTGGCCCGAATCGCCGAGATGTCGAGCTCGATGTGTAGGATGTTGCCGATGAAGACGCCGCCGGTCGCGAGGGGCATGTTCCGGTCCAGACCAAACTCCCGTCGGTCGATCGTGGCAGTGGCCTTGAAGCCCACCCGCTCCTCCCCGAACGGTGTCTGGGCCACGCCGATGTAGTCCGCGTCGAGTACCACGGGCCGTGTCTCCGCGTGTATGGTCAGGTCGCCACGGATACGCCATCGCGGCCCGTCCGCGTCGATGCCGGTACTCTTGAACTCGATGGTCGGGTAGCCCACGGTATCCAGGAAACCCGGGCCACGCATGTCCGCGTCGCGGACGGACAACGCGGTGTCGAAGCTCTCGGTACGGATCGAGAGCTGCACCGTCGAGGCCCCGATGTCCTCGCCGACCTCAACGGTGCCGGCGAAGTCGGCGAACCGCCCTCGCATGTCGGTGACGGTCGCGTAGCGGACCGAGAAGCCAATGCTGGAATGGCCCGGGTCGATCGTCCACGTTCCCGGGGCCGGCACATCGCGCCCGGCGATGGCGCGGCGGCCGTCGTCGCTGACGATCGTGGCGGTCTGTTCGGTCATCGTTTCCCCCTGACACGGCGGTATTCGTCCGTTCATCTCCGAGGTCCCAACTGCCTGATACGTCGAAGCACCCGTGCCGGGCAAACCTCCTGACGCCCTCTGGGAGCACGACCGCATCACCGGGTCGCGTGGGGGCCAGGTCCCTCAGCGAACCATGGACAGAGCCCGCGATCGATCGACCCTCTTCTGGTGTCCCGTGTCTCCGATCAGGTGAGCACCGGCCCGGGTGCACGGTGTCTCCGGCCAGGTCAGCGCCGGCCAGGCCAGATTGGACCGTGATACTGTGTCGCCCACCCATGAGCGGTGGATGGCAAGCAACACCGGTCCCGTCCCCGGTGTGCTAGCATCCCCGCCATCGTCAGGAGGGCCACGATGGCGTGGCCCGGGTGCCCTCGTCTCGACGCTGATCCGAGAGGACGACTCGATATGGTGACCGCGGTTCCCAATCCCTCCCCCGGCGTTTCTCAGGCCTGGCGGGAGCGCTCCCATGAGTCGGATGGCACGCCGCCGGTGCTTGAGGTGCGGGGGCTCTCGAAGCGGTTTCCGGTCGGGGGGCTGTTCGGGACGAAGTACCTGCACGCGGTCGAGGACGTCAGCTTCACCCTGGACCGGGGGCAGACCGTCGCCGTGGTCGGGGAGTCCGGCAGCGGCAAGAGCACCACCGCCCGCCTGATCGCCCGCCTGATCCCGCCGACGGCCGGGGAGATCCTGCTCCACGGCCGCGATGTCTTGAAAGAGGAGCCACGCCGGGTCTCGCAGGGATACCGGCAGCAGGTCCAGATGATCTTTCAGGACCCATTCGGCTCCCTGAATCCCATCCACACCGTCGGGCACCACCTGCACCGTCCCCTCCAGATTCACAAGCAGACCCACAACAAGCGCGAGACGCGGGAACGGATCGAGGACCTCCTGGCGACGGTCGGGCTCAACCCGCCGGCCGAGTTCGCCGCCAAGCACCCCCACCAGCTCTCCGGCGGGCAGCGGCAGCGGGTCGCCTTCGCCCGGGCCCTGGCGGTCGAGCCCGCCGTCCTGCTGGCCGACGAGCCGATCTCGATGCTCGACGTCTCGATCCGGATGGGCGTCCTGAACCTGATGGAGCGGCTGCGCGACGAGCGCGGCATCGCCACCCTCTACATCACCCACGACATCGCCAGCGCCCGCTACATCGCCGACGAGACGACCGTGATGTACGCCGGGCGGATGGTCGAGGGGGCCGAGAGCGTCGAGCTGATCGACGAACCGGCTCACCCCTACACCAAACTGTTGCTCTCGGCGGTGCCCAACCCGCGCTCCGGGCTGGCCAAAACGACGATCGACGCCCGGGGCGAGGTGCCGTCGCTGGTCGATCCGCCGCCCGGCTGCCCCTTCGCCGCCCGCTGCCCGAGCGTGATGGACGTCTGCCGTCAGGTGATGCCGGGCGTGGAGCGGATCGGCGGCAGCCACTGGGTCCGCTGCCACCTCTACGGCCCCGGCGGGACGCTGGCGGCGACGGGGGGCGGCGTCAGTCCAGCCCGTGTGACGACGGGACCGCTCACCGCCCCCGTCGCCTGACGCCACCGGCCCGGGTTGGCCGGACCGCGGCCGGCCCTCTGGGGAGGAGCCGCCAAGCTCGCCGCCGACCCCGGAGGCCGAACGGCTCCCCGTTCCGACCCGCGAAGGTGGCTTCCGTCGCGCCCCTGTCCCCTGTCCCCGTGCGTTGGGTGCGACCCACGTTTTTGCATTGCGGCGTAGGAGCAGCCTGGCCACCGGCGTGGTCAGGTAGGAGATGCAAAACGATGGGTCACATCCGTTCGTTATTGACCGGTTGACAGATTCTCCGGGCGTGCTACGCTGCGAGGGTCATCGTGGGAGCGCTCCCAACGTCAGATTCCGGGCATCGTTGCCCACGGGGCGGGTCCCCGCGCTCTCCCAGTCATTCCCCGGTGAAGGGGGTCCTGGCGCCGATATGAGCCTCGAAACCATCGCCCGGCTCGCCGGGGTCTCCCGCTCCACCGTCTCCCGGGTCGTCAACGACGATCCCCGGGTGCGGCCGGCGGTGCGCGAGCGCGTCCGGGCGGTGATTTCCGACCAGGACTATCACCCCAACGCCGCGGCCCGGTCGCTCGCGTCTCGCAAGACCCGGATTATCGGCCTCCTGATCCCCGGCGCGGTCAGCTTCGTCTTCAGTGACCCCTACTTCCCCACCCTGATCCAGGGCATCACCGACGCCTGCAACGCCGCCGACCTGCACGTGATGCTGATGATGGACCCCTCCGACGACCCGGCGACCATCGACCGGCTCTATCGCCGCGTCATCCGGGGTCGCCACATCGACGGCCTCGTGATCGGCACCAGCATGATCGATGACCCGCTGGTGGCCCGGATGCGCGATGACCGGTTCCCGACCGTGGTGATAGGACGTCGCCCCGACGAGCCGATGCTCTCCTCGGTCGACATCGACAACCGCGAGGCGGCCCGGCTCACGGTCGAGCACCTGATCGACCACGGGCACCGCCGGATTGGCCTGATCGGCGGTCCCCGCGTGGTGATCGCGGCTCAGAACCGGTTCGATGGGTACCACGACGCGCTGGCAGCGGCGGGGATCGTGGCCGACCCGGACCTGGTGTTGGACAGCGACTTTACCCAGTCCGGGGGTTCGGCGGCGATGCGCCACCTGCTCGGCGCTCCGGGGGGGCCGCCGAGCGCGGTCTTCGTGGCCAGCGACACGATGGCCGCCGGGGCGTTCACGACCCTGGCCGAGGCGGGTGCACGGGTCCCGGACGACATCGCCCTGGTCGGCTTCGACGGCCTCGAGCGCCATCTCCAGACCCACCCGACCCTCTCCACGCTGGCCCAACCGATCACCGGGCTGGCCCGGGCCGCGGTGGAGATGCTGCGGCGGCGGATCGACGCGCCAGAGGCGCCCCCGGTCCACCATCTCCTGCCCACCTTCCTATGGCGACGCGGCTCCTGCGGCTGCTCCGGACCGGCCCCGCCGGGGTCGGTCTGGCACCCGACCGGGACCGTGATCGCGGCCGACGTCCAAGGTGATCCACGTTCCCACGCGGAGAAGGGAGGTGAACCCGTCCATGACCACCCGGCGCTCGTGGCGCCGGTGTAGGATTCGTCCCACCGGATGGCTGGTCCCGACGAGGGACGAGATCCGGGTCGGCGAATCACCGTCCCCGACGCTGG
>JACCVE010000465.1 GCA_013698285.1 Chloroflexia bacterium
GTTCGGGTTGGCGTAGGCGAAGCGAAAGAAGCGGGCGGTCCGCCCGGCGACGGTGCCCTGCCATTGGAGAGCCGGGGCGTTGACGGCCGTGAGCAAGGTCGCCCAGCTGGCCCCGTCGATCGATGTCTGGATCGTCAGGGCGTCGGCGAAACCCGTCTCCCGGTGCAGCCAGCGGACGAGGCCGACCGGACGGGCGGCGCCGAGGTCGAATTGGACGAAGGCGGACGGCGGGCCGGTGGCGGGGGATTCCCAGGCGGTGGCGGGGGAGAGGTCGTCGGCCGATGGGCCCGGTCCGCTGCCCGCCGATGCGGCATAGCCAGAGACGCGGTAGCGGTAGAGGTGATCGTTGCCGCGGCCCGCGATCTTCGGGCCGTAGGCAGGGTCGGTCGCCCACCGGCCGGTCAGGTCGCCGATGGTCCGGGCACTCCCGGCGTAGCCCGCCGCGATCGCCGCCGCGTAGCGGGGGTCGAGCTCGCGATAGGGTGCGAGGACGTGGCCGTCGGAGACTGGGCCGACCGCGTAGACGTAGAGGTGGACGACCTGGCCCCGGGCGGCGTCGATGCCCGTGGACCAGGTGAAGGAACCTTGGCCGTCGTAGGTGATGCCGATGCCGGCCGGGTTGAGGTGGTCGGCCCAGTAGGTCGTGCGCCAGGTGTCGGTCTCCAGGGCCGATTGGGCGACCACGATGGCCGGGTCGAACCCCAGCAGGGGAGCGAGCCGGTAGACCTCGCCGATATAGGAGGCGACATCGGTGGGCCGGGCGGCACCGTAGCGGCTGGCATAGGCGATCGCGGCGGCGGCCGATCCCCGGGCAGCGCCCCGGATCGTGTCCGTGGTCTGCATCGGGACCACGGCTGCCTGGGCGTTGACGCCGCCGGTTGGGAACGGGCCGCCCTGGCCAACGATCGTCGCCAGCAGCGCGGCCAGGATCGCCAGCGACCGCAACGTGCGGAGCCGCTGACCAGACTGTCCCGAACCCCGCGTGGTGCCAGTCTGAGGCGTGTCGATCATGGGACCATGCTAGCATGGCCCCATGGCCCGGCGCGGCCCCCCGGCTGCCAGTACCGGGCGAAGCGACGGGAGGGGTGAGCGATGCTCTTCTGCCCCCGGTGCGGGACGCGCCTTCCCCGGACGGGTGTGCCCTGTCCTGGCTGCCGCCCCACCGATGTCCCCGATCTCCCCGATGTCCTGGGGTCCACCGGTCACCCTGGCGGGGTCGCACCGGTCGGTGTGACTCACCCGGCTGATCCGAAGACCACGTCGCCTCGCAGTGCTGACCCGGCACGTCGGCGGGGGATCAGGGTCGGGGTCGCCGTGCTCCCGGTGCTGGCGATGCTGGCGACGGTCGGGACCGTCATGGCCTGGCAACGGGCTGACGACGCGGCGGAGGCGCGCCACTACGCCGAGGCCGAAGTCGCGCTCGCCGAGGGCAGATCGGGGGAAGCGCTGCGATCGTTCGCCCTGGCCGGGGATCACCGAGACGCCCCCCGTCGCCACGCTGCCATCGATCGTGAGGTGCGGGCCGCGGTCGGGGCGGCGGAGGTGGCCATGGCGGCGGGTCGCTACGCCGAGGCCATCGTGCTCCTCCGGCCCGTGGCGGCCGCGTTCCCCGGCCACCGCCAGGCCGGGCTACTCCTGGCCCAGGGGATCGCGCTACGCCAGGCCGAACTCGAGGCCGCGATCCGCGCCGGCGAACGGGGCGGGGACTGGCTCGCCGTCGAGCGTGCCCTGGCCGAGCGGCTCGACCTGTCGCCCGTAGACGCGGCGGCCGGGATCGAGTTAGCGGCGCTGCGGGCGACGCGGTCACCGCTCGTGTTCGCCCGCCACAACGTGCTCTACCTCGCCGCGCCGGATGGCTCGGACGAACGGGTGGTCACGGATGCCGTCCCGGTGGCCTGGCCCGCCTGGAGCCCGGACCGGCGCTGGATCGCCTTCCTCTCGCCCGCGACGGGCGAATCGCAATATGCCGCCGCGCTGTATGTCGTCGCCCCCGACGGGACGAGACTACGCTGGCTCGCCGCGGACGTGCTGCGGTCTCGCTGGCCGATCTGGAGCCCCGACGGGACCAGGATCCTCTATACCAGCGTCGCGGGGTTCGAAGAGTCCGGTACCGGTGGCGATCCGGGGACGATCTCGACCCGGATGGTGGAGGTAGCGACGGGGGTCGAGACCGACCTGACCACCGGCACGGCCGACTATGCCGGGGCGGGCACCTGGTCCCCGGACGGGAGGCGGGTAGCGGTCGTGGTTCGTCCGTTCGTGCCGACGGTCACGGAGACCTTCGACCTCGGCCAGAGCGAGATCCGGATCATCGACCTTGCGACCAGAGGCGTCCGGGAGGTCGCCGCCGGCCGGCTGCCGGCCAGTTGGAAGTTGAGCTGGGCCCCATCGGGCGACGCGCTCTTCGTCCTGACCCTGACCGAGGACGCCAGTAGCATGCGCTTTGATACGACGGCGCTCTACCGCCTCGACCTGGGGAGCGAGGCGATCGAGGAGATCGAGGACGGGGCGACCGACGTCACGTTGCCGGTCTGGTCGCCGGACGGGCGGCGGGCCGCTTATGTCGTCGATTTTCGGACGGTCCGGTTCTGGTCGGCGGATGAGCCAAGCCGGGAGGTCCGCCTGGAAGGACCGTTCTACGAGGCGGTCTCGTGGTCCCCGGACGGGTCACGCATCCTGTTGCCGGTGGCGGAGTCCGCCCGGTCATCCCTGGTGCTGATGACCGATGGTACCGACGCGGTGACCCCAGCGCCCCTCGTATTTTCGACCGACTGGTCCAACGGGGGACCACCACTCTGGACCTCGCGCACGTTCGCGCCAGGGCAGGTCCAGGGTACGATCGAGGCAATCGCCATCCCGGCGGACGCGACGCCCCTCACGTCGCCCCCGCCCGGCTGATGGTGCCGAGCGCTGGGCGCCATCGAGACGCAACGCTCAGGACCCGGTCGGCTCCCGGGCGCCATCGACGATCAGCGGTGCGACCAGGGAGCGGTAGAGCGCGGCCAATGTCACCCCGGGGTCATGGCATCGCCCGGCGTGGACGGCGGAGGGTTGGATGACGGTGCTACTCGGGGCCACCAGCCAGCGGAACCGCTCGGCCGCGCCCAGCGCACCGATGGGTCCGGTGGAGTCCCTGCCCTCCGCCACCGCCCGCATCGCGTTCAGGCGGTCCTGCACGCGCTCGAGGTCGATGACAGGGTCCAGGACTCGCAGGATGTCGCGGTGGTGTGGCTCCAGGCCGAGGGCGACGCCGACGAACCGCCGCCCGCGACAGAACAGGACGACGCCGGCATTGACCCGCTCCCCCCGTTCGACGCGGGGGACGATTCTGACCACCGCGTATTCGTAGGGTACCGAGCCGGCATCAGGCGACGCCGTGGTGGGCACGGATCGCCTCCTCGACCCAGGCGTGGGCATGTTCGAGCCGTTGTCGGACGAACGTCGCGTAGGCGTCCCGGGCACCGGCCGCGGAGGAGAAGGCGTCATCCTCGACCAGCCACTCGTCCGGCACCAGGCTGAGGGTGACGGCGATCGTCGCCGGCGTGACCAACGGCGCGAGGCGGTCGTGGGCGGCCGGGATACCCGTCGCGAAGGGCAGCAGGACGTGGTCAGCGGTGCGAGGGAACGCTGACCGGGCCTGGCGTCCCGGCTCGTGCCAGGCGTGGTGGACGTAGAGGGCGGCGCCGTGGTCGATCAGGTACAGGCGGCGGTGCCAGCAGAGCAGGTTCGGGTTGCGGACCGTCCGGTCGACATTGGTCGTCAGGGCGTCGAACCAGACCACGGCCGAGGCCAGGTCAGGGTCGAGCGAGCCCGGCACTAACGGGTTGAAGGTCATCGAGCCGGGCAGGTAGTCCATCGCCAGGTTGAGCCCGTGACTGCGCCCGATCAGTTCCTGGATCTCCGGGTCCGGCTCGTTGCGGCCCAGCGAGGGGTCCACCTCGACCAGCACCAGCTCCGGCACCGGCAGCCCGATGGACCGGGCTAATTCCCCGACGATGACCTCGGCGATGAGGGTCTTGACGCCCTGCCCCGCGCCCCGGAACTTCAGGACATAGAGCCCATCGTCGTTCGCCTCGACGATCGCCGGCAGCGACCCACCCTCCCGGAGGGGGATCACGTACCGGGTCGCCGTCACGGTGCGGAGCATGGGACGCTCGTTGGCGGTCGTGGGACTCGGACGGAGACGATCAGCCCTGCGTGCCGGTCAGGTGGCTGGCGTGGTCGTCGCGGCGCATGCTGTTGGGCATCCGGTTCCAGCCGTAGTGTTCGGTCTCGTCGCCCTTGATGGCCAGGAAGGCGGAGCGAGTCTCAGGGTAGACGGCCATCACCGCCTCGTAGGGGATCCAGAGTTCGTCGCTGGCGCCGTGGAGGCCCTGGGCGTACATGAAGCCCCGGAAGCGGCGGCCGAATTCCTCGGACCCACCGACGATGCCGATGACCCTTGCCAGGGCGCCGCTGCGGGCGTAGAGCGTGTATCCCTCGCCGATGTCGGCGACCGTGCCCAGCTCGCCCGTTCGGGCCTCGATGCTGATCGGGGCGATCTCCTCGGCGAAGATCGAGGACTTACCCATCACGACCTCGCGCTCCAGCAGCGAGTTGCCGGTCGAGGGCCGGGACGCCACGAAGCCGGCCACACCGATGATCCCGAGCGACAGCAGCCCGGCGACCCACAGTTCGATCCGGCGGGGGCTCTCCTGGGACAGGTGGTGGTCGGCGTTGTTGAGCAGGATTTCGCCGATCGCGATGATGAGCACGGCCAGCACGATGATGACGCCGACCGGGAGGATCGCCGGGGTGACCCAGCGTCGCGAGAAACTCCGATACATCATCTCACTCCCTGGGCAAGGACGGGCGTCACCCGGCCGGTCCGGGTGAGGATGCGAACGGCGTAAGTGTCGCCGGGCCATCCGGGCTTGTCCAGCGCACCCATGCCTGACTGGCCGCGACCATCGCTTCCGCCGTCGTCTCAGGTGGATGCTCATGTCGTGGGCCGAACGCGTTGGAGTAGGGGTCGCGGGGCGACAGGTCGCCGCACCTCCCGCATCCCACTGAACGCGGGTGGGGACGCGTCCCGTGATCCCGGGTATCATGCCGCCCGATGGTGGGCGTCGCGGCGCCGGGGGGCGCCCGGCCGTGACGACCTCCCCCCCGAGGGGGTCGAAGGGTTGACCGGAGGGGACCGTGACGATGCGACCGCCATTGACCCTGAACGGGGGGCGCCTGGCGGCGCGGCCCTTCGGCCGGACCGGGTTGGCGCTGGCCCCGGTGATGCTCGGGGCGGCTCCTCTCGGTCACATGCCAGAGACGTTCGCCTACGCGCCATCTGAAGCCGAGGCGCTGGCGACGATCCGGGCCACCTTGACGGGTCCGTTCAACGGCATCGACACGGCGGCCTCCTACGGCGACGGGGAGTCGGAGCGGCGGGTCGGGCTGGTGATCCGGGAACTGGGCGGAGTGCCAGACGGCTATCTCGTGGCCACCAAGGCCGACCGGGACTTGACCACGGATGACTTCAGCGGATCACAGATGCGGCGCTCGGTCGAACGCAGCATGGCCTTGCTCGGGCTGGACCACTTGCCGCTGGTCTATCTGCACGACCCGGAGCGGGAGGCATTCGAGACCTTGACCGCGCCCGGCGGGGCGGTCGAGGTGCTGCTCGACCTGCAGCGGGAGGGCCTGATCGGAGCCCTCGGCGTCGCGGGCGGCCCCATCCCCGAGATGATCCGCTACGTCGAGACGGGAGCCTTCACGGGGATCATCACCCACAACCGGTTCACGCTGCTGAACCGGTCGGCCGACCCGCTCTTGGACGTGGCCCAGGAGCGAGGGATCGCCGTCTGCAACGCCGCCCCGTATGGCAGCGGCATCCTCGCCAAGGGGCCGGAGGCGTATCCCCGGTACGCCTACCAGGATGCCCCGGCGGAGATGGTCCGGCGCGTGGGGGTTCTGAGACGGACGTGCGACGAGTTCGGTGTCCCGCTCGCCGCGGCGGCGCTTCAGTTCTCGGTCCGCGACCCGCGCATCGACGTCACGATCGTCGGGATGACGAAGCCGGATCGCGTCACCCAGACGGTCGAGCTGGCGACGCTGCCCATCCCGGACGCGCTCTGGCCAGCCCTGGCGGCGATCCCGCCGGACAGTTCCGACCCCGAGGCCAGTCGCTGGGAATGAGCTGCCGGATGAGTACCGCGGCACCGCACATCGTTGACACCACCGAGCGAGAGGACACCCGATGACCACCTCCGAGACGACGACCGCTGCGTCCCTTCCCCGGTGGGACATGACGCCGGTCTACCCGGGGTTGGCTTCTGTCGAGTTCCGCGAGGGATTCGCGCGACTGCTGACGGGGATCGACTCCCTGGCGGAACTCTATGACGAGCTGGGGATCGGGACGGACAAGATCGTCCTCGATCTGGACGACGGGAAGAGCTTGGAAACGGTCCTGGTGCGGACGAATGCGCTGCTGGACGACCTGACGACGATGCGGGCCTACGTCGCGGCGTTCGTGTCCACGGACGCCCGGGACACGGTGGCCCAGGCCCGGGAGAGCGAGCTTCGCCAGTGCGGTGTCACGATCCGACAACTCGCCTCTCGCCTGGCGGCCTGGGTCGCCCACGGGGACATGGACGAGATGCTGGCGGGATCGGCCGCCGCGCGGGAGCACCCCTTCCCGCTGGCGATGATGATGATCGACGCGGCTCACCAGATGAGCCGGGAAGAGGAGGACCTAGCAGCCGACCTGTCCCCGAGCGGGGGAGGGGCGTGGGCGAAGCTGCATGGCGATCTGACATCGCGGATGGTGGTGCCGTTCGCGGTGGTCGAGGGCGCCGGCCCGATCGGCCTGCCGATGAGCGAACTGCGCAATCTCGCCCACCATGCCGACCGGTCGGTCCGGCGGCGCGCCTATGAGGCAGAGTTGGAGGCCTGGGAAGATCACGCGGTTCCACTGGCGGCGGCGATGAACGGTATCAAGGGAGAAGGCAACGTCCTGTCGAGCCGGCGGGGCTGGGAGACCCCGCTCGCGGCGGCCCTGCACGAGAACCGGATCGACCAGGCCACCCTCGACGCGATGATGGGCGCGGCGGAGCGGGCGTTCCCGGCCCTGCGCCGGTATTTCCAGGTGAAGGCGTCTGCCCTGGGCATCGAGCGATTGGCCTGGTACGACCTCTTCGCACCGTTGCCACCCATGGTGGGGACCGAGGCGCCGGAGCCATGGACATGGGAACGAGGCTCGGCCTTCGTGGTCGACCGGTTCGGATCGTTCTCTCCTGGGATGCGGGGTTTGGCGGAGCGGGCGCTGGCCGAGGGCTGGATCGATGTCGAGCCCCGGGCGGGAAAGCGGGGCGGTGCATTCTGCATGGCCCTGAGGGCCGACGAGTCCCGCATCCTCCTCAATTACACCCCCTCGTACGGGGGCGTCAGCACGCTGGCCCACGAGTTGGGGCACGCCTATCACAATCTCAACGAGAACGGGTTGACCCCGCTCCAGCGCCAGACGCCGATGACGCTTGCCGAGACGGCCAGCACCTTCTGCGAGGCCATCGTCCGGGACGCGGCCCTGCGAGATGCCGGACCGGCGGAGCGGCGCGAGATCATCGAGGGGTCGCTACAGGACGCGACCCAGGTGATCATCGACATCACCAGCCGGTTCCTGTTCGAAGGACGGGTCTTCGCGGCACGGTGCGACCGGGAGCTTTCGGTGGCGGAGTTGTGCGACCTGATGCTCGCCTCCCAGCGCGAGACCTATGGGGACGGTCTCGACGGGGCCGCCCTCCATCCCTACATGTGGGCCGTGAAGCCGCACTACTACGGTGGTCGCTCGTTCTACAACTTCCCCTACATGTTCGGGCTCCTCTTCGGGACGGGCCTGATCGCCCGGGCCGGGGACGACCCGGAAGCGTTCGCCTCCAAATACGATGACCTGCTGGCCTCGACCGGTCGGGCCGACGCGGCCACGCTCGGGGAGCGCTTCGGGATCGATGTCCGCTCCGGAGACTTCTGGGACGGCAGCATCGCCGTGATCCTGGCCGGGATCGACGCGTTCGCGGAGACCGTGGCGGGCGACAGCGAGGACGACGACCGGGTGGACTGACCGGACGGTGATCCGTCGCCTCGTCAGGTCCGAAGCGCGGGTGGTAGGCTTGGCGGACATCTTCCCGGCCCGAGTCGCCGCGCGTCGAGCGCCGACATCTCCGCCGGGCCGCACGGTCCCCGGAGCATCCGTTCCCCTATGGTTCGACCCCCGCGAGAGCCCCTCGGCCGCCCCGAGCGACGCATCCTCCTCATCTTCGCCGCGGTAGTCCTATTGACGGCCGTGTTGGCCGTCACCGCTCAATTGGTCCTCGGCCCCGCCGATCCGGAGACCCCGGCCGTGTCCCCGGTGCCGGTCGTGGCGACCAGCTCGCCCGCCGCGATGACCGACCCGTCATCCGTACCGGCGTCGCCCACGGCTGGCGTCGCCGGGACGCCGGCCCTGCCCCCGGCGAGCTGTGACGGGCCCTGTCTGGTCCGTTTGGACGATTCGGACGGTGTCCGCCGGGCGCTCGTCGATGGGAGAACCACGCCGAACTACTCGCACGATGGACAGGTTTGGGCGGCGCTCCCGGCGGCGTCGATCGCTGGTCTCCGGGACCGAGGTGTCCCCGTCACGATCGTCCAGGATGACGGTGACACCTTGGCCCTCTATGTCGTCCGCGCCCCGGAAGACATGGGTCTGGCCGAGGCGGCGGAGATCATCGGCCAGGCTGGCGAGATCGTCGATACGGTCGGACGACAATGGGTGATTCGGGTCGACGAGTTGCCTACGCCGGCCCGTGGCTTGGTCGACCGGGGCATCTGGGTCGAGAAGTTTCCGCCGACCCGCGCCCGGCCGCCGGTGCCGGAGGCGGCACGGGAGACGTTGCCCCGCATCGACGACCTCGATACCCTGCCTGGCGATGTCTCGGCCGCGGAACTGGAGCGGACGATCCGCGATCTCCAGGGTCAGAGTTCGACGGACGGGACCGGGGTCGGGACCAGGCAATACACCACCACCGGAAACGTGATGGCCGGTGAGTATCTCTACCGCCGGTTCGCCGAGATGGGGATCAACGTCTGGTTCGAGGACTTCGTCACCGACGACGGGCTCCTCTCATTGAACGTGGTGGCGGAGCTGCCGGGCGACGACCCGGCCGATGCCTACCTCGTCCTCGGCCACTACGATTCGATCAACGAGCAGTCCGCCGACCAGAGTGAGGCGCCGGGGGCCGACGACAATGCCACCGGGGTCGCGGCGATGCTGGAGATCGCCCGTGTCCTGAGCCAGCACCGCCTCGCCCACCCGGTCCGCTTCTTCGCCACCAACGTCGAGGAGGTTGGCCTCCAGGGGGTCGAGGCGTTCACGCGGCGGTTGGTCGAGGATGGGGTCGTGATCGCCGGAGCCTACAACATCGACGCCGTCGGGTCGGCCACTCACGGCACCCAACTGGTCCTCAACGGTGACGCCAGCTCGATCTGGTTGCAGGACATCTTGGTGGACATGAACGATCGCTACGGCCTCGGCCAGGCCCTGCTGGTGCGGCAGAATCCAGTGATCGTCGCCGACGACAACTACCTGCGCGATGCCGGGGTACCGACGATCCTGGTCGCCAGGGAGCTGTTCGGCTGGTCCACCATCCTCCACTCCCCGGGGGACACGATCGACACGATCGACATGGACAACGTCCAGGACGCGACCACGCTCGTACTCTTGGGTGTGGCCGCACTCACCCAAGACGCTTGAAGCGCGGTCGGACCAACGACCGGCGGTGCTGGTCAGAGGAGGGAAACGCTCCATGTTCGACCCGTTGACCAGGGACGGAGGAACCCGGTCTAGCGCCGTCGCGGTGGCGGTCGTCGCCATGCTGATCCTCTCGCTCCCGGCGACCCGGGCGTCGGGTCAGGACGGTGGACTGCCGGGCACACCGAACACACCGGGCACCGGCACCGCCGCCGTCTGCGCGGACGTCACCGCCACGAAGGTGGCGTCTCCCGGGGCGGAGCATGACCACGCCGGGGATGCCGACGGGGACGACCCCGGTTCGGTGGTCTTGGCCCCATTCGACCTGGTCTACGTGGACACGATGGTCGCCCGGGATACCGGCACGGCGGCGCTCGGCCGTGTCGTCGCGGATCGGGCGACCGATCTGCGCGTCCGTGAATTCGGGGAGACCCTGGCGACCGGTGGAGATGCCAGCGTCGTGGCGTTGGGAGACTGGCGCGACGCCTGGTACCCGGACGCCCCGGCGGTCGAGGATCTCCAACTCGTCCAGCTCGTGGACGAGGCGGAATCGGGCAGCGGCGCCCCCGCGGACGGGGGCATGGGGGGTGGGAACCCCGCCTTGCCGGCCGATGACCTGCTGACGCTCTGCACCGTCACGGACAGCTTCGACGCCGTGGCGCTCGAGATCGTCGCCACCCGGATCGAGACCGATGTGGCCCTGGCGGCGATCGCGTTCGGCCGGGTCGAACATGTCGAGTTATTGGCGTTCGCCCAGTCCCGCGGCGAATCGGGTCAGCATGAGTTGGCCGTGGTCGCAGACTTGGCGACCGGGATCACCGCCTCGACTCCCGCCCCGTGAGCGAGCGAGGCATGTTGTCGATTCACAGGGGCGGGCCAGCGAGCCGGACGTAGCGCTCGACGCTGGCCCGGTTGCGCGGGTCGTCGTGGAGGCCGAGCAGGGCCAGGAGGTCGTCGCCGGTGGCGCCGGCCTTGGCCCGCTCGACCGCGAAGGTGTGGCGGAGCGTGGCCGGGGTCACGTCCTTGGCGATGCCGGCGGCCCGCCGGACCCGGGCGACCATCAGGTTGATGGCGGGGGGGCCATGCGGGATGACGAGGTCTCCAGGTTCGACCTGGCCCGGGACGTCGCGCAGCATGGTGCCAAAGGCGGCGCCGGCGGCGATCCGCCGCTCCTTGCCTTGCTTGGCCCGGTCGGGGTAGAAGACGTGGACGACGGGGCGTCCGGGATCGGTCACGTCGATGTGGTCGTGACGTAGGGCGAGGAGTTCGGCCCGAGACAGGCCGAGGCGAAGCATCAGCCAGACCGCGGGCAACGCCCAGGCGGTATCTTCGGCGGCGGCCGCGAGCATAGCCTCCTGTTCGGGCGGGAAGAGCGGCACGATTCCCTTCAACTCGATCCGGTGAGGGTAGAACCCCTCGCACGGGTCCGCGTCGATGACGCGGGCGCCGGTGATGAGAAACTGGAAGAACCGGCGCAGCGAGGTCAGGCGACGCTTGCGCGTCGACTGGGTGCGGGCCCCGGCGAGAAAGGTGGCGATGTGGGCCCGGGTGATCCGCCCGACCGGGATCGGGCCGATCGTCTTCTCCAACTCGATCAAGTCGTAGCAATACGACTCGATGGTGTTGCGGGGCCGTCGCGCTTGTTCCAACTCGATCCGGAACCAGGCCCGTCCGATCGGCAGGCGGGAGGTCGCCGCGAGCGGGGCCAAGCCGTTGAGGGCCGGGGCGAAGGCCCCCCGGGGACCAGGCACGAACAGGGAGAGCTGATTCGGGCGTTCGTGGGCGGCATCTGCTTCGAGGCGGGCGGCAGCCCGCTGGACAGCGGGGTCAGGGGCCCCTTCGTCGCCGGTCGGCCGGTTGGCCCGGGTTACCCGGGCCACGGTGGGCCGGGTTTTCGGTCCCATCTCTCCCGGGCCGACGGCGTCGTTCGATTGGTCCGACCCGACGGGGCCACTCGGTTGTTCAGGATCGGCTGGGCAAGAGGCGGGACGACGCATGGGACCTCCTCCGCACGACATATCCCCACAAAACACGGTAGCGCAAACGTTCTGGCTAGTCAAGGAATCATGTGCCAGGATGACCCGTTCACGGAGGACCGCCACTTCGTCGCCACTTCTGGAAAAGCCCCGGGTGATGTCGAATCACACGACCGGCACATGATCAGCCTGGCGACGCTCCGAGAAGATCGGAGGCGTGACGATGTCCGGTGGCACATGAGACCATGGTGACGAGCGTCCGGGACGGTAGGCGTCACGATCGGCGCTGGGTCGAGTGGTGAGTCCGGCGGGATGGGTGGGTCGATGTGACCCATCGCGGTTGACGTTGTGAATTGATGTGAGCGTTCACGGGGATGGAGGGAATCGAGATGGCATCGAACGGGGGAAACGCCGGGGCGTCCGGTGATGGCGACGAGGTCTCCCGGGGACCGTGGCAACGGTGGGATGCCGTGGCGGAGCGGGTGCCCTTCCCGGGCGTCCACTTCCGGCCGGTCGCCGGCGAGGCGGCGATGGCGTGTCGCGTCTGGTTGGAGCCGGGCAGCGTGGTGATGGCCCATGCCCACCCGCACGAGCAGATCAGTATTGTCCTGGAAGGGGAATTGGAGTTCACCCTCGGCGACGAGACGCGGACCGTGGGCGCGGGCGAGGTGGTCGTGATTCGGGGGGGAACCTCCCACGCGGTCATCGCCGGTCCCGCGGGCGCGTCGGCGATCGACGTCTTTAGCCCGCCCCGGCAGGATTACGTGTCGACCACGTGACGCCGACTCGCATCGCGACTGGCGAGTGGGGACCGGCTGGTGTAGCCGTCTTGGTCGCGGGAAGCGATCGAATGCCGGGATGATCGTTGTCTGGGCCGTTGCCCACCATCCCGGCGCACTCGCGTGAGTCCGAGGGATACGGACGCCTGCGGCTCACTGGCGAACCCCACCTCATCATGGCCGCGCTTGTGTTGCCGTTATCGCGGTATTAGCATACGGGGAAGGATATGCGTATGAGCGCTGGGAAAGGGCGATCGCGATCATGGGAGAATTGGTGCCTGGTACCCCGGCATTGCACGTCGAGGCGCGGCTCTCGGTCCCACTCGACCTGGTGTCGGTCTGCTCGCTGCTCTACCGGGCGGTGCCGGGGAGCGGGTTAGAACCATGGCTGGTGGCGACGAGGCGGGAGCTAGAGGCGGAGACGGTCACCGACCTGGACGTGTTGCACGGTTTCTCGGGCCGATTACTGTATTACATGGAAGAGCCCGTGATGGCGTTCCGGCCGCTCTCGGCGGAACGGGCCGGTGCGACCTACGATGACCTCGACGCTTTTCTAGCCTCGTTGCCGCCGGAGATGTTCCGGGCGATGGCGATCCACGCCATCGAACGAGTCCACCGCGACCTCGGCGTCATCATCCCGCCGCCCACCGGGCCAGATCCCGACGCCTGGCGGCGGTTCGTCGGGCCCGCCCTGACCACCGCCACGGTCGATGAGGTGATCCCGTTGTTGATCGACCCGTCGCTGCTGCGGGAGCGCACGATCCGTCTCTATCGGACCATCTGGGCAGACCACTACGCGGCGGCGTTCACCGACCACCTGCCGGTGTTGGGTCGGGCGGCGACCCTAGCGAAACGATCGGTCGACCAAGGCGTCAGCATGGCGTTCTCGGCCCTGACGGGGCACCGGTTACCTGCCACGCTGGTGGCGGACCTGGGGCGCGTCAAGCGCGTCGTCTTCTGCCCCTCGGCACACATCGGCGAGTTCGTCAGCTATATCGTCTACCCACCCGACCTTGTCGTCTTCTTCTCTGCACCGAACCTCGTCGACCGCGTTGGGACCGGTGAGCTCGGTGATCCAGCGGCCGGAGATAACGATGGAAACGCTGGAGCCTTGGCCTCGATCGGCAACGACCGCGACCTGCTGGAGGCACTCCGGGCCCTGGCCGACCCGACGCGACTCCGCATCGTGGACCTCCTCGGCAGTGGCGAGCAGTATGCCCAGGAGATCGTGGGCCAGTTGGGAATCGCCCAGTCGGCAGCGTCGCGCCACCTGGCTCAATTGGAGCGGGCCGGCTTGGTGACGGTCCGGCCGTCGCGGGGGGTGAAATACTACGCGGTGGACCCGGCTCGCTTCGGGCAGGTCAGCGGCCAGTTGCTCCGGCGCGGTGCGGCGGTGGACGAACCTGGCCCATGATCATGGAGCGTGCGTCCCGACCGCTGAGTCACTGGCGCATCGTCCGGCCGGAGCCGGGACGCGCATCTCCCGGGGGACGAGATCACGACGACCGGCGCTCGTCGTCGTGCGGCAGCGGACGCATCGCCCGGGGACGCAGCAGATAGGTCAGGCGGGCCTGCAACTCGACGGCTTGCCGTGGGAGGTTCGCCTCCTCGTAGGCGGAGACGGCCGCCTGGCATCCCGCCCGGGGCAGGTCCCAGAAGGTCGGCAAAGCCGCGAAATCGAGCGTCGTATCGGCGCTGAGGGCCTGGACGAAGGCGACCCGGGCGGCGTCCGGCCGTCCCTGCCGGGCATGGAGGATGCCCCGGACCGCCAGGAGGCGTGCCCTGCGAGATGGGCCGTCGAGGTGGCCGGGCATCGCGAGCAAGGCGCCATACTCCCGACCCGGTCCGGCGCGCACTCGGACGGGGAACAACACGGGGCGTTCGGGGGACGGCGCCGCCTGGGAGTTCCGATCGGCGGTCATTGGCCGGCGGGTGTCGAGAGAAACCGCCTCCTTTTCGATGGCCGCGTCAGAGATGTGGGCGGTCTCAGGGGACCGCGAAATCGACAGGATCGGGATCGTCGGCGTGGTGGGAAGTTGCGGGGTATGCTCCGGTCGAGCACCTGCCAGCAGGCGTCGCAGTCGTGACAGCAGCATCGGGGCGCGGTGCTCCTTTAGTCCTTCGTCTGTGATGGTGTCGTGGTGGCGATGGTAGCACGCGAGATGTACGTACACAAGGATGGGTGATCGATGGTCCCGCGAGAGGGTCGAGATCTTCCGCGACTGACTCCTGATCGGGTCACCGGGAGTGGAGGGTCGGGCCGGTGAGGGAGGGTGACGCGGGCATGGTGGGAGGAGGAGTCCAACCCCGGGCGACCACGGTCGAGGCGGTCGTGACGCTCCTCCGGCCGGCGCGCCGCATCGTGGCGTTCACCGGGGCCGGGATCAGTACCGAGAGCGGCATCCCAGACTACAGGGGGCCGGACGGTGTCTGGACGACGGGCGCGATCCCGACGTTGGCCGGGTTTCGTGACGATTCCGTCACACAGCGGGCGTACTGGGAGGGCCGGAGGACGAGATACCCCGAGATGCTGGCCAAGCGGCCAAACCGGGGCCACGCCGCCCTGGTGGCCCTGGAAAGAGCGGGCCGGCTGTCGGAGGTGATCACCCAAAACATCGACGGGCTCCACCAGGCTGCCGGACATGACCCGGATCGGGTGCTGGAGCTGCATGGGTCGTCACACGTGATCCGGTGCTTGGACTGTGGGCGGCGGTGGCCCGCGGCCGACGTTCAGGTCCGGTTGGACGGGGGCGAGTCGGTCCCGAGGTGCGATGTCTGCGGTGGGCCGATGCGGGCCGCGACCGTGTTGTTCGGCGAGGCCTTGCCTCAGGTAACGCTGGACCGGGCCATGGCGGCGGCGTCCGGGTGTGACGCGATGCTGGTGATCGGAAGTTCGCTCGTCGTCCAACCGGCGGCCCGGTTGCCCAGCGTGGCCAAGCGCGCTGGGGCCCGCCTCGTCATCGTTAACCGGACATCGACACCGCTGGACGCGGAGGCCGACGGCCTCCTCCGGGCCGAGGCCGGCCCCGCCCTAGACGCGCTGGTCGCGGGCATCCTCGCTTCGGAACCCTGATCCAGGTGCCGGTGCCCCGACCATCCCTCGCCGTCAGATGGGAAGCGATCCCACGAGTTGGACCAGGGTGACGGCGGCCCGGGGATGGTTGCCGGCGAAGATGACGAGCGTGGACTGTCCAGTGTCCTGGAGCAGCCCGACCGCGGTCGTCACGGTCTCGTCGAGCTGGAGCGCGGGGAGTCGCGCGATCGGGATCATCACCCTACCGACGCTGGTGCTGGCCCAGTCGGCTCGTGGCTGGTCCTCGAGGGTTTGGCGGGTGATCACCCCGGGCGTCGAGCCGTCGCTGGGGAGGATCAGGATCGGCACCTTGAACTCCAACACCAACCGGGCGGCCCGCGACAGGGAGGCCCCCGGCGGCAAGACGAGGCCCGGGACGTAGCGGGAGAGTGGCACCGACTGGCTCTGGTACTGCCAGGCGATCCGGCGCCGGGTGGCAGCGGACGTGACGGCCAGGTGCCATCCCGTCGCGGCCAGGGCGAGCCCGAAGTAGGGGCGTGGGGCGTCCAGCGGCAGCGACCAGATCCCGGCCACGATCATCGGGGTGGCGATCCAGGCGGCGTATCGCTCCGACGCCCGGGCGCTGCCGGGCCGGGAGCCGGTCACCGACCAGGCGAAGGCGCGGAAGAGCCTGCCACCTTCGAGCGGCAGACCGGGCAGGGCCTGGAGCACCGCGTAGCCCGCGACGAGGGGCGCGGCGCCGGATAGGGCTCGCCCGGCGAAGCCTTCTGCCGGCAGGACCCGCCACATCACCACCCAGGCGGCCGAGTACACCGTCACGGCGACGAGACCGACCATCGCATCGTGACCCTCGTCGGCCGGGGAGGTGATGTCGTGCCGGGGGACGGGGAGAGGTCCGGCGAGATCGAGCCGGGTCACCATTGGCCGGTCGGTGTGTCGAAGCGCGAGCCGGTACCTCACTAAACCATGGTTGGCGTAGGCACCGGCCACGACCACCGTGCCGAGGCAGGTCGCCACCAGATCCGGGCTCAGGCCACAGACCGTGACGCACAGGACCACCGCCGCGCTCCACCGGATCGCGACCCCGCCGAGCTGGCCCGGCAGTGGGAAGAACGCGTCGATGGGCAGCACCGCGGTCGCCCCGCCACCCTTCGCGGGCTAGAGCCGCTGGTACTCTTCGAGGTCCAGCACGAACACGGTCGCGGCGGCGGGCTGCTGTTCGGCGGCATCGGCGGGGGCATTCTGGTTCCGGGCGTTGGACCGGATCAGGTCGAGGACCCGATCGACCTGGTCGTCCTGGGCACCCACCATCAACGTGGTGTTGCCTCGCCGGAGGAACCCGCCCGTGCTGGCCAACCGGGTGGCCCGGAACTCGTCCTCGAGGAGGGCGTCGACCACGGTGTCGGCGTCTTCGTTCTGGACCACGGCGATGATCAGCTTCTTCACGGACGATCCTTCAATCCGCACGGGGACCCGTGGTCCCGCGTGGTGATGACGGCCCGGCGACGCTGTCCGCCGCCGCGCACGTGACTTTCGTCCCGGCCTCGATCTGCGGCGGAGTATACCACTCGCCTTCCCGGGGCCGGCCCGGCCTACCCGGCAATCGGGGACCCGGTCCGCTCGTCGGACGATTCGTCGTCGGTCTCGTCGCGATCGTGACGCCCGCGGTGCCGCTGGGCATCGAGGTAGCCCTGGAGGATCACGGCGGCGGCCATGGCATCGATGTCGCCGCGCCGGCGATCCGGCTTGATGCCCGAGGCGGCGAGGGTCCGCTCCGCGATCAGGGACGAGAATCGCTCGTCCCAGTAGCGGAACGGGCGGTCGATCGCACCTTCGGCGACCCTCACCCAGGCCCGGACCACGGCGGCCTGGGGACCTTCGCGACCGGACAGCCCCGTCGGCATCCCGACCACGATCGAGCCAATGTCCCACTCCGCCGCTAGCCCGGCCAAGGTCACCAGGTCGTCGCCGGACCGGTGCAGGGTCGTCAACGGCATGGCCACCCGCCGGGACTCGTCGCTGACCGCGATCCCGATCCGGCGCTCACCGACATCGAGGGCCATGACCCGGGTAGCGGCGACCAGACCAGCGCCCGATCGGGGTGGGCCGGGCGACGCGGCGACGACCGCGCCCCACCCGCCCCCCGGCCCGGCTTCCCGGCGGGCGGGACGTGGATGATTGCCCTGCCGCCGGGCATTCTTCGCCCTCCGTGGCATCAGTCGTCCACCGCGATCGAGATCCGGCCGGCAGAAGGGGGCATCCGATCCGGCAGCCAGCCGGGACCGTAGTCGACCTCGCTGCCCTCGATGCTGGGGACCGAGGACAGGATGCGGTCAGCCTCGCCGGCATCGCTGCCAGCCAGTTGGTCGGCGAGACGATCCCGGTCGGCATCCGAGATTAGCGCGACCCACCGTCCAGACCCGGTCACGGTGTAGCGGGCCCCAGAGCCGTCCGCCTCGACCAGCACGGGTGCGGCCAGTTGGAGCGATGCGGGATCGAACTGGAATCCGGCCGGGGCGCCGGCCGTGAGCCGGGTCGTGGCGTCGGCCAGGATCGCGGTCTCCGTCTCGGCGGGTCGGTAGGTGAGGACGGTGACCGGGGCAGAGGCGGTGACGGAGAGCGTCTCCGCCTCGTCGCCGGCCTGGCCGCTGAAGGAGAAGGTCAGATCGTCCTCGGCGATCGATTCAGGAACGATCGTGACCCCGTCGGGGGTACTCTGATCGACCTCGGCGGTGATCTTCTCCCGCAGTGCGACCGTGGCGGTCTCCCGCAACGCCTGGACGTCCCCGGCGGCGACCACCGGTACCTCCCGATCGGTCCCGTCGGCGAGGGGAGCGTCGCGGTTACTGAAGTAGACGCCGTTCTCGAGGCGTCCGGACAACCCACCGATCTCGATGTTCCCGCCCGTACCAGGGTCCTCGGCGGTCACCGAGGCTTCGGCACTGCCGTACCGGCCCAGGCCCGGGTCACCGGCCGGGATGGTCAGGTCCTCGTCAACGGCATACGCTTGGCCCGCCTCCGTCTCAAGTGAGGTCCCGGCGGCGATGTCGATGTCCTCGTCGTTCGGGTTGGAGAACCGGACTCGGCCCCGGGCCTCCCCAGCCGGCTCGGCGCGCGTGCCGGTCGTAGCTTGGCTGGCCTCGACGGAGAAGTCGAGCGATACCCGTTCGCCCGGGACCACCAGGACGTTGGCCGGAGGGTCGGTGTCCGGCGGCACGATCGCGTACTCCAGGTCGGCACTCGCCGGGCGGGTCACGGGGGTGATCATCACCGTGGCACTGGAGAGGAGAAAATAGCCGACGGCCAAGAGGACCACTCCCGTCAAGGCCAGTGCCCCGATGGCGAGTGCCACGGTGCGCGGTGAAATCGCCAGTCGGCCGGACTCCCGCGAGCGGGCGACCACGTCGGTCGGCTCAGCCTGGTCGCCGACACGTCCCGTCTCAGCCAGGCGCCGGGGCGTGCCGTCCGTAGGAGGCGAGGTCGTGATCGCCGGGTCCGTGTCTCCCCGTGGTCGCCCGGGCCAGCGGCCCGGTTGGGCCGGGCGGACGCCGTCCTCTCGCGACGCCGGCTCGTCGCCGGGCAGCGGCGGCAACGGGTTTCGGACCCGGACTGGACGCTCGCCAGGTGGGACGGGCGGCGGAGCGCCAGGGGCGGTGCGCGGCGGGGCACCGGCGATCGTCCTGGTCGTCGCGTTGACCGCCGGTGGTCCGCCCATGTGCGGCCGGTGCTCGGCTGGCCGGGCGCCGGGGCCCTCGACCGGCAGATTGAAGACGGATGCCAACTGGCGCCGCAGCGAATCGTCCGTGACCAGGCTCAACTCGATCCGGCGATCGCGGGCGACCTCGCGTAGGGCCCGGAACTCGACCGCGGTGAGGAACAACGGCGAGCCGGTGGGGATCTCCAACCGGACCGCGTGCCCGGCCTCGTTCCGGACCCGGGCCAGCACGTCGGGCAAGCTCTCGTACAGGGAGACCACCAGGGTGGCTCCCCGGGGTGGCCGGTTCGGTGCGCTCATACGACGCGCGTTCCCTCCCGGCCGGGCATCGCCCGCCGGATCACTGGACTACGACGTGCTCGCAAGGATCCGCTCCACCATCGGCCGCGCCCCTCGCAGGGCGTCATCGAGGCGTGCCGGGTCTCGCCCGCCCGCCTCGGCCCGGTCCGGACGACCACCGCCGCGGCCATCGACCACCGTGGCCGCCTCCCGGACGATGTCTCCCGCCCGCACGCCACGCTCGACCAGGGACGGGGCGACGAGGGCGAGCAGGTTGGGCCGGTCGTCGATCACCGCACCGAGGAGGATCAGGCTATCCGGCAGACGGTCCCGCAACTGGTCACCGATCTGGCGCAGGGTGTCCTTGGTGTCGGCCTCGACCCGGGTGGCGAGGATGCGGAACTGGTCCAGTGACTCGGCCCGCGCGGCGAGTTCCCCGACCCCGGCCCCGGCGGCCTGGCGGCGGAGACGATCCACCTGACGATCCAGGGTCCGGACCCGGTCCTGCAAGGTCTCGATCGCGGCGGGAAGAGCGTCCCAGGTCGTGCGCAGGTCGCGGGCGGTCCGCTCGATCACCCGCTGCTGGCCGAGCATCCGCTCGACGGCGGCCGTGCCGGTTACCGCCTCGATCCGGCGCACGCCGGAGGCGACGCTGCCCTCGGAGAGGATCAGGAAGGGCCCGACCTCGCCCGTGCGCGCGACGTGGGTGCCCCCGCACAGTTCCATCGAGAAGCCGGGGACGGTCACGACCCGGACGACCTCGCCGTACTTCTCGCCGAAGAGGGCGGTTGCCCCACCCTCGACCGCCTCGGCATAGGGTTTGGTCGCCGTGGTCACCGGGCGGTCCAGCAACACCTCGGCATTGACGATCTCGCCGATGCGGCCGAGCTGCTCGGCGCTGACCGCATCCAGACTCGTGAAGTCGAACCGGAGCCTGTCCGGCGCCACCAGCGAGCCCGCCTGGTGGGTCTCGGGACCGAGGACCATCCGGAGCGAGCGGTGGAGGAGGTGCGTCGCGGTGTGGTTGCGGCGGATCGCATGGCGGCGGCCGGCATCGATCTCAGCCCGGGCCGGTTCACCGGCCCGGACGAACCCCTCTTCGACTAAGCCCCGGTGCACGACCACGCCCGGGGCGGGCCGGATCGTGTCTTCGATCCGGATCAGGCCAGTCTCGGTCCGGACCGTGCCGTGGTCCCCGACCTGTCCGCCCGATTCGCCGTAGAACGGCGTCCGGTCCAAGATCAGCTCGATCGCCTGACCCGCGTCGGCCGTCTCGACCGGGCCGTCCGGACCGACCAGGGCGAGGACCGTCGAATCGGTGCTCGCCTCGTCGTAGCCGGCGAACTCGACGGTCCGGCCTGCCAGGGCGCGCACGTACGATTCAGTGCGGTCGCGGGAAACATCCTTGAACGCGGCCCCGCCCCGGCTGGCCTCGCGCTGGGCGGTCATCGCCCGTTCGAAGCCGTCCCGGTCGATGGTCAGGTCCTGTTCGCGGGCCAGCTCGGCGGTCAGGTCGTAGGGGAACCCGTAGGTATCGTAGAGGCGAAAGACCTCCTCGCCGGGCAAGACGTTCCCACATGCCGCGCCGAGGCTGCCGGCGAGGGTCTGGAACCGGTTGATGCCGGCCGACAGGGTCCAGCCGAACGACTCCTCCTCGTGGGCCATGACACGGGTGATCTGCTGCTGGCGCTCGCGGAGGTTCGGGTACTCGGCGCCGAACTGGTCGATGACGATGGAGGCCATATCGGCCAGGAAGGGGCGCTGGATGCCGATCGTCCGGCCGGCCCGGACGGCGCGTCGCAGGATGCGGCGAAGCACGTAGGCCCGGCCCTCGTTGCCGGGCAGCACGCCGTCAGAGATGAGGAACGTGCCGCCCCGGGCATGGTCGGCGATGATCCGTAGCGCACTGTCGGTGGCCGGGTCGAGCCCATACTCGCGGCCGGAGAGCGAGGCGGCACGCTGGATGATCGGCTGGTAGAGATCGGTGTCGTAGACCGATTTCGCCCCCTGCATCACCATCGCCAGCCGTTCGAGGCCCATGCCGGTATCGACGTGCTGGTTCGGGAGGGGCGTCCGGGAGCCGTCCGGAGCCTGGATAAACTCCATGAAGACGTTGTTCCAGACCTCGAGGTAGCGATCGTTGTCGCCGGGCCCGAGGCCGGAACCATCGTCGAACTCGGGGCCGAGGTCGTAATAGATCTCCGAATCCGGCCCGTTCGGTCCGGCCGGGCCCACGGGCCCCCACCAGTTGTCTGATAGCTTGCCGATCCGCTCCTCTGGCACGCCAATCTCGTCCCGCCAGACCCCGAAGGCGAATTCGTCGTCGGGATGTACCGTCGGGTAGAGGCGTCCGGCGGGGATCCCCAGTTCCTCGGTGAAGAATTCCCAGGACCACCGCAGGGACTCGCGCTTGAAGTAGTCGCCGACCGAGAAGTTGCCGAGCATGAAGAAGAACGTGTTGTGGCTCTCGTCGCCGACCTCGTCGATGTCCACGGTCCGGAAACACTTTTGGACCGACACCATCCGCTTTGCGGGCGGCGTTTCCAGGCCGAGGAAGTAGGGCGTCATCTGCTGCATGCCGGCCGTGGTGAGCAGCACGGTCGGGTCGTTGTGGGGGACCAGGGAAGAGCTGGGGACGTGCCGGTGCTCCCGGGCCTCGAAGAACGCGACGAACCGGCGGCGCAGATCGGCCGCCCCCATGAAGGGGGGAGTCTGGTCGGTCGCGTCGTCGCGCGGCATCGTCGTGACCATCGTCTCCCGTCCTCGCACTCGGCGTCGCGTGGGCCCATCAGAAGCCCCATTGTGCCAGAGTGCCGGGACGGGGAACAACTGGGACACGCTGGCCACTCGGGGGACGACTGATCCGGTCAGGCGAGACGGACGGATCGGGCGGGACATTCTCGGACGTAACGGCCTCCCATCGGATGGGACCGCGTGCCGTCAACCCAAGATCACGTCCACGTCCAACGTGAAGTCCGGGACGGTGGTCGAACCGATCGACTCACCACGCCCGGCCACCGCGATCAGACGGTAGCCAGCCGGGCCGGCGTCGGTGAAGCGCTCGACCGTCTCCGAGACCAGATCGACGAGCCAGGCTTCGGGGATGCCCGCGACGCCGTACCGCCGGATCTTGGTGGTGCGGTCGATCCGGCGTGACGAATCGGCGACCTCGATGACGAGCGCCGTGGCGTCTGGCCCGGGTCGGGCCGAACCCGAAGTGGGGGGGCGGACGACCGCGATGTCGGGTTCGGGCATATCGCGGGGCCCCAATTCGATCGGGCCCTGGACCGAGACCAAGAATGGTCTCGTCACGACTCCCGCGAGGGCCTCGTTCAACTTAGCCACGCACCACATGTGTGGCCCGCCGATCGGGTTCATCTCGATGATCTCCCCGTCGATCAACTCAATGCGGCCGTCCCCGTCGAAGATGCCCGCCGCGTCCATGATGTCCAGTTCGGCCACCGTGAACCGTCGGCGCGTCAGCAATTCGCTCATCAGATATCCCTCCCCGATGACTCACCCGCGAGTTCGGCGACGATGCTTTCTCCTACCCGCGCACCCTCCATCGAGAGCATGAATGGCACAGATTCAACGGTCAAGTGAACCACGCGATGCGGTTCTAGACACCATACACCCGGCCAGTCAGCGGGCGTCGAGCGGTGCCGACTCGCCAGCGGGGGGGCACCGCCGGACGGCAATCGACTATGCCGCCGTGCCGGCCTGGGTGGCGTCGGCCGTCTCGCCGTCGAGGTGGATGCGGCCGACCCAGGACTTGATGTCGGCGGGCAGGTTGTCGAAGCCGATCACCTCGATCAGGCGCTGGATGTTCTGGCGGCTCTCCTGCCAGAGGACGGCGTAGCCGGTATCGTCGTAGGTTGCCAGGGCGTGGTCGGCGGCGCTCCCAGAGGCGTAGGCCTCGCGCTGGGTGCCCAGCCAAGCGATGGCGGCGTCGTAACGGTCTTGGAGGCCGCGGTAGCGGTCGAGGTTGACGCGGATCTCGGAGCGGCGGGCCTGGGCCATCCAGCGTTCGGTGAACTCGCGGATCATCCCCGGTAAGGCGTCCCGCTGGGTGCCGAGAGCGGCGACCAGACGGTCCATCTCGGCCAGGGAGGCCGGGTCGGGGCCGCCGGCGACGAGGCGGGGGAGGAGGTCTCGGATGGCCCGGGTGGTCTCCACTTTCTCGACGGCGAAGGCGATCTGGTAGAGGGTGAAGGCCAAGTCGTGACGGATGCCCGCGTCGGCGATCTGGCCCAGATAGGGAGCGACGGCGACGGCGGCCGCCAGGGCGGCAGCGGTGACATCGGTCCCGGCCGCTTCCCGCACCGGCCCATTGAGCGGTTCTTCCCAGAGGGCCATCGCGGTGTTCCAGGTGGCATTCCAGGACAGGTCGTTGGTCATCGCGGTGCCGAGGCGGTAGAGGGCCGGGACCAACTCACCCGACGCGTCGCCGTAGAACTGGAGGCCGAGGGCGGGTTGGAAGGCCTCGTGGGTTGTCTCGCTGCCGCCCCAGGCGCACTCGGCCGCCCAGAGGTAGGGATACCAGGAGTGGGAAAGCTGCTGGTAGTGGCCGCCGTCGCCCCAGTCGGTCATCAGCATGCCCTCGGCCCCGGCCTCGATGCCGTCGCGGACGAAGCCCTCGATGTTCTTGACGGCGTTCTCGAGGCGCGGGTAGAGGGCGATCCAGCTCGAGGTGCCGGGGCAGACGTAGAAGCGGCGATTCGTTTCCTTGAGGCGGTCGACCGAGTCGTAGCGGTCCTTCGGCTCGTACCACCAATCGAGGAGCAGGATGTCGTCCGGCAGCTCGTCGGCCAGTTCGGGGTGGTACTTGATCACGTCGGCCCACATCATCGTCTGGCGGCCGTGCTTCTTCACCAGGTCATTCAGTCGCTGGATGTGCTGGAGATAGACGCGGCCGACGCCGCCCTGCTCGGTCAGGGCGGAGGACTGGCCTCGCCCGTGGTCCCACGGCTCGTCGGCGTCGATGTTGAACCAGCCGGACGAGAAGGCCGGGATCATGTCGCCGTAGAGCTCGTCGAAGAGCGTGAAGGTTTCCTCGTTACCGGTCGCCACCGACCAGAGCCAGTCGGTCTCGGCCAGGTGGGCATAGCGGGGCTGGTTGAGCATCGTCCGGTGGTGGCCCATCGACTGGAGGTTGGGGACTAGGTCGATATGGTTGGCCCGGCAGACCTGGTCCAGGGCGACGATGTCGGCCGGTGTGACCGGGCTGGCGCCGGCGCCGATCCCGGGGTGGCGGGCGAAGTCGAAGGTGTGCTCGGTGTAGAGTTGAAACTGGTTGTATTTGAAGTGGGCCAGGGTCTCGACCATTCGCTCCAGGATGTCGAGCCGGGGCACCTTCATCCGGGAAATGTCGAGCATCAGGCCCCGGACCGGCAGGACTGGCCAGTCGGTCACCGTGACGACGGGCCATGACCGTCCTGACGCCTTGGCGATCTGGATCAAGGTCTGGACGCCATAGAACAGGCCAGGCTCTCCGCTGGCGGCCCCGGTCACGCCGTCCGGCGTGACGCGGACCTGGTATCCCTGCTCGCCTTGCGCCGGGTCGGATGACCAGCCGAAGTGGTCCGGCGGGTAGGCCGCGTCGTCGCGACCGGCCAGGATCAACGAGATGGCCCCGGTGGCGACGGGGTTACCCGTCGGGCTCAGAGGAACCTCGACGCCCAGGTGATCACGCAGGGCATCAACCAATCCCGTGGCGGCGAAGGCGGTCTCGCCGTCGGTCGCGGCCCGGAATTGGACGGGGGTGCCGCTGGCGAGGACGAAGGTTCCGGTGCCGCGGTCGACCTGGCGCGGCCGGGGGAGGAGCACGGACTGGAGATCGGTCGGGACGGGCATGTCGGTCACGGTCCTTTCTGAGCGGTTGATCGGGGCTGGTCGCTGACCCTGCCGGTCGATGCCGGTTCGTGCCGGTGGATCGGTACTCGCGTCACGACGACGGGCACGGCTCGGGACGGTGGCTGGCGGCGGAGACGTAGGCGGCGAGGACGACTTCGAGGGCGCGGAGACCGTCTTCCCCCGTGACGGGGGGTGGCGAGCCGGTCCGGGCCGCCTCGACGAAGGTGGCGACCATCGTGGGGTCGCCGCCCTGGCCCCACGGGACGAGCCGGTAGGTGCCGTCGCGGTCATCGTAGTGCTGGACGTTTTGGTTGAAGGCGTCCATGGCGATGACCCCGGCGTCGCCGACCACCTCGATGGTCAGGCCACCCCAGGTCGGCCAGGTCGCGGGCCGGGACCAGCTCGCGTCCAGGCTGGCGAAGAGGCCGCCGTCGAAGGTGAGGAGCAGCATGCCGACGTCATCGACGGCGATGCCGGGGTGCATCCGGGTAGCGGCCTCGGCGTAGACGGAGACCACCTCGCGGCCGAGGATCCAACGGAGCAGGTCGGCGACGTGGACGGTGTGGTCCATGATCGCGCCACCACCGGCCAGGATCGGGTCGGAGAACCAACCGGGCGGCATCCGGCCGTGGTTGGTCGCCATGACGGCCAACGGCTCGCCGACGGCGCCCGCCGCGATGGCGTCGCGCAGGGCGATGACGGGCGGGCTGAACCGCATCGGGAAGGCGGTCTGGAGGACGACGCCCGCCTCGCGACAGGCGGCGATCATCGTCAGGGCATCCTCCCGGGTGGTCGCCAGTGGCTTCTCGCAGAGGACGTGTTTCCCCGCAGCGGCGGCGGCGATGACGTGGGCGGCGTGGTGGGCGTTCTCGGAGGTCACGATCACCGCGTCGATGTCGGGGCGCGCCAACAGCTCGGCGGAGTCGCTGGCGTAGTCGACGCCAAACCTGGCCGCCATGGTCGTGCCCCGGCGGGGGTCATCGTCGGCGATGGCGACGAGCCGGGCGTCCGGGATGGCCGCTAGGCACCCGGCGTAGGAGACGGCGTGGAGGTGGGCGAAACTGATGATCCCGACCCGGAGTTCGCCGCCGCTCATGCCGTGACCTCGGCCAGCGACCCGGCACCCGCACCCGGTACGACGGGTCCATCCCCCAACACGATGGACTCCGGCACGATCGGCTGGCCGGTCCGGGCCGAATCACGCACCGCGAGGGCCAGGGCGAGGCTGGCGGCGGCTTCCTCGCCGGGGGTGAGGAACGGCTCGCCGTCGGCCAGGCGGTCGAAGAAGTGGCGCAGTTCGGCCCGGTAGGGACTCTCCTCAGCCGGGCTGATCGGGACCAGGTAATCGCCACCCTTGCTGCCCGGCCGCTCGGTCCGGAGGGAGATGCCTTCTTGGCTATCATGGCGGAGGAGACCGGCGTCGCCGGCGACCTCGATCGAGGTCCTGAAGCCCTGGTGGGCCCAACTCGCCTCGACGTGACCGACCTCTCCGCCCCGGAATCGGATGGTCGCCACCGCGTAGTCGAGTGTGCCGGCCGAGGGGCGGGTGGAGAGGTCGTGGGCCATCACCCGCTCGGCCTCCCCGAAATACCAGCGCAGGGTGTCCAGGTCGTGGATCATCAGGTCCACGATCAAGCCGCCGCTGCGGGCGGGATCGGCATACCAGGAGCGGTGCGATCCGGGGTGGACGTTGAGGCGCCGGGCCCGCACCGTCGCGACGCGGCCGACGGCACCCTCCCGGAGCAGGGCCCCGATCCGGGCGTATTCGGGGAAGAAGCGGACCACCTGACCAGCCATCAGGCGGACGCCGGCACGGTCGCAGGCGGCGATCATCGCCCGTGCGCCGGGGAGGGTGAGGGCCAGCGGCTTCTCGCAGAAGACGTGCTTGCCGGACTCCGCCGCCAGCTCGACGACCTCCCGGTGCCGGTCGGTCGGCACGGCGACCACCACGGCATCGACATCATCCCGGCCGAGGACCCCGCCCACATCGGCGGACGCCGATGCGCCGACCTGGCCGGCCAGGTCGGCCGCCCGTTCCCGGTCGATGTCCGCGACCCACGACACCCGTACCCCGGGCAGCGATGCGGCGGCACGGGCGTGGACCGAACCGAGCGACCCGGCCCCGACGATGGCGACCCGCATCACGACCTGTCGTCCCTCCGATCGGGGCGGCCAGGTGACGCTCCACCCGGCCGCCCCGCCTGTCGTTCGTCGGTCGCCGTGCGACGGGTGCCGGATCGCCCTCTCGGCGGGGTCCGGTGCCCGTCGCCGGGGGTCAGGCCCCGACCGGTCGCAAGGCCCCGGTCAGCATCAGGATCGTGACGACGCCGTCTCCGGTCGGGCTGTTCAGGAGGATCGGATCATCCTCGGCCGGCCAGGCTTCGACCCGGACGCCCTCCAGCGCGACGTTGTTGCCGTACCGCTCGAAGAGTGGCAGGATCGGAAGCAATTCGTTGAAGGCGGACGCGACGGTCGCGATATCCGCCTTCTGCGCTTCCGTGTCCAAGCCGTCAGCGGCATCGAGGGTCAACTGCTCGAGATCGATCCGCGTGCCATCGGCGGTGGTCTGGGACAACTCGTAGCCCATTCCCAAACCGCCGTCGTTTACCGCCAACGTGTTGTGGGTGAAGAACGCCTGGACGTATGAGAAGTGGGGGTGGGGGTTGCTCGACGCTCCCCAGGCCCGAATGGCAAGGTCGAAATTGCCCTGGTTGACGTCTACCGGGTGTTGCGTGAACGTCACCGCGCGGGGGGTGATCGCGAATCCGAACGCGGTCAACTGCTCGGCGACGTCCTGGCCCGCGGCCGACCAGTCGGCGAACTCGGCCGGGAAGGAGATCTCGAACTCGGCCCGGGTCCCGTCGGGGGAGACGTAGACGTCACCGTCCTTGGTCCAACCCAGCTCCTGGAGGATCGTCGCGGCGCCCTCGGGATCGTACTCGTAGGTGTTGAGGGCACTCGTATCGGCCTCGGTCAACCAGTTGGGGACGTGGTTGTCGCTCATCCCGGCCATGTACTGGACGGCCTTGCCAGAGTCGCCCAAGGAGATGATCCCGTTTTGGTTACGATCGATCGCCATCGCTAGGGCCTGGCGGACGCGGGGTTCACCGAACACATTCGCATGCCGGTTGTAGTTGAAGTAGACCGCTGGGCCGGAGTACAGAGGCGGCCGGATGATGCGGATGCCGGTCGCCACGAACTCTTGCTCCGAGGCAGGCGGGAAGCCTTGGGTGGCGTAGTCGATGTCCTGTGCAAGGACGATCGGGGTAATGTCCGGGGTCTCACCGTTGTAGTTGACGATCCGGTCGAAGAGGACCTGGTCGGCGTTCCAGGCGGTGTCGTTCTTGACCATCGTCAACTGGGCATTCGTGATGCTGTCGACGTCGAATTGGAACGGCCCATTGGCGATCACGTTGTCCGGCCGGAACGCCGTGAACTCGCTGAGGAGCTGGGCGCCTTCCGGGGTGGCAACGGTGCCGCCCGCGGAGAAGTACTCCTGCGCCCGCTCGGCCCATGGGCCATACGTCGCGGCACTCAATGTGTTGAACCGGAGGACATAGCGCTCGACGACCGTCGAGGGCTGCGACATGTGGAAGTTGACGGTGTAGGCGTCGGGCGCCTCGATCTCATCAATGTAGCGCCAAATGGTGTTGGACATGATCCGGGCGCACCAGAAGGAGGCGACCACGTCGGCCGAGGTGAACTCGGTGCCATCGTTCCACATGGCGCCCTGGCGGAGCTTGATCTGAAAGATGTCGCCTTCCTGGAAGCCCCACTCGGTGGCCATCAGGGGGAGCCATTCCTGGCTCGACCAGTAGTAGAGGGCGAACGGCTGGATCACCAGGTCGGCGTAGATGTTGGTCGGCAAGAAGATGCCGTTGGTGACGCCGGGGATCAGGTTGAAGTGACCGGTCGGCGGGATCTGGTAGGGCCAGGCGGAGTGGAACTCGGCCGCGCCGTCCTGGGCCCGGACTGCCCGGCCAGAGATGCCCGGA
>JACCVE010000468.1 GCA_013698285.1 Chloroflexia bacterium
TTCGGACGAGACCATTTCGGACGGGATCAGCCCGGACGCGACCGCCGACGCCGCCGGGCGAGAATCCGACCGGGTTCAGGGCGGCGTCCCGGCGGACGCGGCGAGAGCCGACCGCGCCGACCGAGCCGACCGCGCGACGAACGGGGTCCATCACGACGGCCACGCCACCGCCTCCCCGGTGGCGACCCTCGATGCCGTCGCCGACACCTCCGCCCCGGACGGCGGCCACCAGGCACCGGACTCGGGCGTCCCGGCCGCCACGGCGGTTGCCACGACGGTCGCCCCGCCCGTCGCCAAGGGCGCCGACGACGACCGCACCCACGTCCGCCAATACTCCAACCGGGCCCGCATCTTCATCTCCAACATCCAGCAGCGACGTGAGACCCTGCTCAAGATCACCCTCTGCCTCTGCGAGCTGCAACAGGACTTCCTCCGCGGGGGCGTCCGCGAGCTGCGCCCCCTCACCCGGGCCGTGGTCGCCCAGCAGGTCGGCGTCCACGAGTCGACCGTCAGCCGGGCCACGGCCAGCAAGTACGTCATGCTGCCCAACAGGCGAGTGATCCCCTTCAGCGACTTCTTCACCCCCTCCCTCAGCACCAAGGACGTGATCAAGGAGCTGATCCAGCGCGAGAGCCAGAACGGCAACCCCCTCACCGACCGCCGCATCTGCGACCTTCTCCTCAACGACGGCATCCGCATCGCCCGCCGCACCGTCGCCAAATACCGCGCCGAACTCGGCATCCTCCCCTCGACGATGCGCTGACGACGGAGTCGGAAGACGGTAGACGGTAGACGGTAGACGGTAGACGGACGAGGGTAGAGCAGTTGCTCCCTTCCCGTGCCCCCTTCGGTCTGCCGACTGCCAACTCTCGTTCTTCGGTCTGGCAACTGACGACTCTCGTTCTTCCGTCTTCCGTCTTCCGACTGACAAGGAGACCGCCATGCCGATTCGCCTGATCCACGTCGGCCTGGGAAACTGGGGCCAGAACTGGGAGGCCGAGGTCCTCTCGACGCTGGGCGACCGGGTCGAGGTCGTCGCCCACGTCGAGGCTCACACTCCGACTATGGCCGCCGCCACCGCCCGCCTGTCCCTCGACCCCCGCCGATGCTATGCCGACTTGGACCGCACCCTGGCCGAGGTCGAGGCCGACGCCGTCCTCGCCACCGTGCCCGTCGAGGCCCACGTCCCGGTCGCCCTGGCCGCCCTGCGGGCCGGGCGCCACGTCGTGATCGAGAAGCCGTTCGCCCCCACGGTGGCCGAGGCCCAGGGCGTGGTCGACCTGGCCGCCGAGACCGGCCTGACCGCAATGGTCAGCCAGAACTACCGCTTCTACCCCGCCGTCGAGCGAGCCCGCGACCTGGTCACCAGCGCAGCGATGGGCGCCGTCGGCGCCGTTACGCTCGACTTCCGCCGCTGGATCACCCCCGGCCCGACGTCACCCTATGGAAAGATCGCCCACCCCCTCCTCGAAGACATGGCCATCCACCACTTCGACCTGGTCCGCTACGTCCTGGGCCAAGATGCGGAGTCGGTCACCTGCCACGCCTGGAACCCGAACTGGAGCACCTTCGCCGGCCTGCCCGCCGCCACGGCCCACATCGCCATGGCCGGCGGCGTCGGCGTCTCCTACCGGGGCAACTGGGTCAGCGCCGGCCCCCCGACCGCCTGGGCCGGCGAGTGGCGGGTCGAGTGCGAGCGCGGCGAGATCGTCTGGACCAGCCGCGCCGACAACCGCGCCCTGGGGGCCGAGCGCATCGCCCTCCGCCCCTACGACGGCATCGAAGTCGCAGAACGCCTCCCTACCCCGACCCACTGGGGCCGCGCCGGCGTCATGCTCGCCCTCGCCGATGCCATCGAGTCCGGCACCGTCCCCTCCTGCTCCGCCGCCGACAACATCCACAGCCTGGCCCTCTCCGCCGCCGCCGTCGAGGCGAACGAGACGGGGCAGCGGGTCACGATATCCGAGTAGCGAGGTCGGAGCGACGCATGCCCGTGATGGTCACTCACGTCCACGGGATGGCGACTGCCATTCTTGGCCGATCCTGGCCCATGCCTCGGAGTCATGTTGACCATCCGATCAACAGGCCACCATCTCGCCTGGTCCACCCCAATTCCGTGGTTGCAGCACTGCACGGCGAACGCTTCGTCATCGGCCAGCACGAAGCGGGCACTTCGTCGCATCGGGAGCCGGTCCTGACCGGGGAACCAGGCACCTGATCTAATCGCGATCTCGATCTCGTCCTTGACGCCAGGCCGAATCGTGATAGGCTGGGATATCCGGGGTCCTAAACGAAAGAGGGTGTCCAGACTGTTCGCAGGAATGGCTTGGATGCCATCGTGCGCGCGTGAAAGGTGATCGGACTTGACCATTTCTCAGGCAGAGCCTGCCCTGGCGGCCTCCCGCGATGGTGGGGTGTACGAGGCGCTCCGGGCGCGTTTGCATGGATCCCTCACCCTGCCCGGGGATCCGGGCTACGACGAACGACGTCGGGTCTTCAACGCGATGATCGACCGCCGGCCGGCCGCGATCGCTCACTGCGCCGACACCGACGACGTCGTGACCGTGGTGAATGTCGGGCGCCAGAACGGGATTCCCCTCTCGGTCCGGGGTGGGGGCCACGGCGTGTCTGGCCACTGCGTCGTGGATGACGGCCTGATGATTGATCTCACTCCCATGAAGGGGATCGAGGTCGATGTCGACCGCCGGGTGGCGACCGCCCAACCCGGCCTCCGCCTCGGTGAGTTCGTACTCGCCACGGAGCGGTTCGGCCTGGTCTCCCCGACCGGTACGGTGTCCGATACCGGCCTCGCTGGCCTGACCCTCGGCGCCGGCTTCGGTTACCTCAATGGCCGGTTCGGCCTGGCGATCGACAACCTGGTCGGCGCGGAGGTGGTGACTGCCGACGGCAACGTGCTCCACGCGAGCGCGGACGAGCATCCCGATCTCTTCTGGGCGCTGCGCGGCGGGAGTGGCAACTTCGGCGTCGTGACCGCCTTCGAACTCCGATTGCACCCGCTCCCCCAGGTCCTTGGTGGGATGCTCATCCACCCATTCCCACGCGCCGCTGAAGTGCTCCGCTTCTACAGGGACGCCGCCGCCGCCGCTCCGGACGACCTTACCCTCTACGCCGCCCTGCTCACGGCTCCCGACGGCAACCAGGCCGTCGGCATCGTGGCCTGCTGGTGTGGAGAGATGGGGGAGGGAGAACGCGTGCTGGCCCCGATCCGCGCCTTCGGCCCGCCAATCGCCGACATGATCCAACCCATGCCGTACTCGACGATGAACACCCTGACCGACGCGGCGATTCCTCCCGGGGCGCGGCACTACTGGAAGCAGAATCTCCTGCGAGAATTGACCGACGACGCGATCGACACCATCATCGACCACGTTGGCCAAGTGCCGTCCCCGCGCACGGTGGTCCTGATCGACCATGTTCACGGCGCCGCCAGCCAGGTGGCATCCGAAGCGACCGCCTTTCCCCACCGCGACACCCCGCACGGGCTCGTCATGCTCTCGATGTGGGATGACCCGGCCGATGATCAGACCAATATCGGCTGGACCCGCTCCCTGGCTGCCGCGACGCGACCGTTCGCCACCGGTGGCGCCTACGTCAACGAATCGTGGGATGAGAAGCCCCGGGCCGCCTTCGGAGCCAACTACGACCGCCTCGTCCAGGTCAAAAACCGGTACGACCCGGCCAACCTGTTTCGGCACAACACGAACATCTCGCCGACGGGTGAGGCCTGAGGCGATCCTGACACATTGACGCGTCACGACATTAGATCGAGACCAGCCGTACCGCACGGAACCGGTACGGCTGGTCCACGTGATCGTGCGCAGTGGACCCCGGCGTCTCTCGCCGGCCACCCGCGCCCCTCGTCACCCCTCCGGCCGACGCGCTATACTGGCCGCCACGCGCCCGTAGCTCAGTGGATAGAGCGCTTGCCTCCGGAGTAAGAGGTCGCAGGTTCGAGTCCTGCCGGGCGTACCAAAACACCTTGGATTGACGGGCTATTTTTGGTCACCCAGGGACCGACAGCCCGTTGCTTATCCGGGTCGGTAGTACCAGGGTAGTACCATGATTCGGCGTGGGCAGTTCGGCACCAGTCCGTAGTGCCTTGTGCGTGGCACATTCGACGCGTCTCCCACGATTAGCAGGTAAGAACAAGAACCGCTGGGGAGTCGAAGCTCACGCCTAGGTTACTAGCGAGCGTTCTCCGTCTACGCCGGTATCAATGGTGCTTACTCCTCAATCGTGAGCAGGTAGGCGTCTTGATTGCATTTGCTTTTCTCGATTAGTGACAAGCTGCGCTCAACGAGCTCAGTCAGGCGGTTGGGTAATGCGGTCTTCCTGGTGGGCGGCGCTCATGACGGCGGCGAAGTGCTCGACCGTGGCCAAGATGCCCCACACGACCGGCACCGGAGGGATGCCGTTGTGGTCGTTGACCAGTCGCTGCACAGTGGTTGGTCGGCTGCGCTCCTCGCTGACCCGGCTGGTGCCGCTGCGCATCCTCTTGTGAGCCCCGTCGAGCACGAGGTAAAGCCTGTGATCCTCAGACTCGATCGTGTTCTGGATATTGAGGAAATAGACGTGTCTCAGTGTGAAGGATTCCTGCTGGACACCCTCCCCGATGCCCTGGAACTGACTGACGTCGGGCTGGTCGCCCGCCTCGATAATGCGGTGGCGGGGACGCCTTATCGGGCACCGTCACCTCTTGGAACGCCATCCAAGAACGCTCCGCCGAGGCGAATCGCGTTAGGCGCCAATGGACAGAGAGACAGGGACCGGGTTCTTCGCGTTCAGAGTTAGGGTCGCCCAGAACAGCGGTGGTTGCTTAGTATTACAGTTCCCTTTGGCATGGCTGCGGTGGCGTGGTGGTCAGCGGAGGTGACCGGAGATGGACGATTCGACATGTGCGTGCGGCAGTGAGCGAACGATGGTGGCCGCCACGGCCCAGGCCGTCGACGGGGTGCTCGACGTGCTGCGTCGCCAGGTACGGCGGCCTGAGGCGGCCCGCCATGCCGCCGACTACCTGCGCGGGCTGCTCGCCGACGTCGAGCGCAAGAACGGCTGGCAATTGGCGGAGCAGGCGGGCTATGCCCATCCGCGCGGCATGCAACGGGTGCTCGCCCGGTATGCCTGGGACGCCGAGACGGTCCGCGACGACCTGCGGGCCTACGTTGCCGCCGCGTTGGGCGATCCGACCGGCATCCTCGTCGTCGACGAGACGGGATTTCCCAAGCAAGGCACGCACTCGGTCGGTGTGGCCCGCCAGTACTGCGGCACCCTGGGCAAGGTCGGCAACTGCCAAATTGGCGTGTTCCTCGGCTACGCAAGTCCCAACGGCCACGCCGCCATCGACCGGGCGCTGTACCTCCCGCGGGCGTGGCTGGCCGATCCGGAGCGCTGCCATCAGGCGGGCATCCCGGCGGACACGTCCTTCCGGACCAAGCCGCAGCTCGCGCTGGCCATGCTCGAACAGGCGCTCGACGCCGGGCTGTCTGCGGCGTGGGTCGTCGCCGACGAGGTGTATGGCAGCGATGGAGTGTTGCGCCGGGCGCTGGAGGCGCGCGCCCAAGCCTATGTGCTTGCGGTGCGCGGCAATCAGTCGTTGACGACCTGGCCACCGTACGGCCCCCCGGCGCCGACCACGATCAGCGATGTCACGGCGGCTGGTCCCACCACGTGGCATCGGCTCAGTTGCGGGGAGGGCGCCCAAGGTCCCCGGGTCTATGAGTGGGCCTCTGTGCCGCTGCGTCCGGCTCTCCGCGCGGGCTGGGTGCATGCCCTGCTCATCCGCCGCCACCCGTTGCGCCCGTCGGAGACCGCCTGGTATCTGGTCTATACCCCGATCGACACCGCGCTGGCGGAGATCGTCCGGGCGGCGGGCGGGCGCTGGACGATCGAGGAGATCTTCAAGCTCGCCAAAGGCCAGGTCGGGCTCGATCAGTACGAAGTGCGGAGTTGGCAGGGCTGGCACCGGCACATCACGCTCGCCCTGCTCGCCCTGGCGGCGTTGGCGACCGCGGCCAAAAAGGGGGAGCCTGGTGTACTCACCATATCCCGTTCACCATTCCCGAACTTCGACGCCTGCTCAATCGCCTCGTCTGGTCCAGCCAGCGGGTGTCCGCCCAAGTCATTGCCTGGTCCCGCTGGCGTCGTCACCATCAGCGAGTCGCCCAGGCGTCCCACCACCGCCGCCGCTTGAAACAGCAAAGGGAAAGGGAACTGTAATATTAGAGTCCCTATCAAAACCGGGGCATGGGGGATGCTGAGGAG
>JACCVE010000470.1 GCA_013698285.1 Chloroflexia bacterium
TCCTCAAACTGCCCGAGGACCCGGGCCGGCGCCATGAGATCATCGGGGGGGAACACTTTGTGTCGCCGTCACCGTCGATGGACCATCAGGGCGTGCATGACGAAATCTACATGCGGCTCGGAATCCACGTCCGGGCTAGCCAGCTTGGTCTGCTCCGGTCTGGCCCGGTCGACGTCAAGGCGTCTGAATATGACCTCGTCGTGCCGGACATCGTCTTCGTGAGGGCCGGGCGGCCGGGCGTCATCAAGCGTGGCGGCCAGGAGATGATCGAGCCCCCCGATCTGGTCGTCGAGATCGCGTCTCCCAGTACCCGACGGCGAGATCGCATCCAAAAACTCGCCTTCTACGCCCGGTTCGGGGTGCGCGAATACTGGCTGGTCGATCCCGTGGCCCGGACGTGGGAGACCCTGGTCCTGGAAGGCGGCGTCTACCGAGCGCTGCCGCCCGAGGGGACCGTTCACCGGTCACGGGTGGTGGAGCGATTCACGGTCGATGCGGCGGAGGTATTCGCGGCCCTCGATGCCCTGGAAGATGTCGCTGACGAGGTGACGCCCGGCACGGAGGCCGTCTCGGAGAACCGCGACGAGGCGACCGAGTCAGCCGCCGGTGAGGGCCAGGCTACGTAACCGCGGCGTGCTCTCACCCCCCTCGAGTCGCTGTCGCCCCGGTCAGGAGACCCAGTACCACTGGGCGAACTGGGCGGTCAGGGCGGCCATCAACAGCGCCGAGGCGACCAGGAGGGGGATGCCGGCCTTCGCCCTCTGGACCAGGAGGACCGCCACCACGAAGAGCGGGAACAGGACCAGGCCGAAGCGGGGAAAGCTCATCAGGGCGTGGCGCAGGCCCGGGCCGTAGAGGGGGATCAGCAGGGCGGGCCAGATGTAAGCGCTGTGGTAGAGCGGTAGGCGCCGCAGGCCGACCAGGGCCAGGCCGAGGAACAGCAGGGTGCAGGTTAACTCCAGGGTGTCGCTCTCGGCGAAGGCGTAGCGGAACTCGGCACTCGTCAGCGTGCCCCAGGTCGGGCTCCGCAGCAGGTCGCCCAGCCAGCCCCACTCGGCGCCGCAGTTAATTCCTGGGTAGCACATGTCGCCAGTGAACCCGGCCCGCAGCGTCTCCCAGGGCGCCGCTCGTTGGCGGCCCCATTGCTCCTGGACGGTGATGAACAGGTCCGGGGCGGCCCCGCGCTGGTCGAGGTGCCAGGCAAAGAGGGCCGGACCGAGGGCGGGGAAGGCGGCGTAGAAGGCATTGGGGACCCAGCGGCGCAGGTCGGAGCCGTGCTGCTGGAGGAAGAGGACCGCGAAGGGGGCCAGGAGCAGGATGCCCTGGGAGCGGGTCAGGGCGGCCAGGGCACCGATCAGGCCCGCCCCTAACCAGTTACCGGTCCGGGCCGAGAGGAGGGCCCAGGCGGCCAAGAAGAGGTACAGCGACTCGGTGTAGACGGCCGAGAAGAAGACCGCGGTCGGGAACAGGGCCAGCGCCCAAAGCGTGGCCCGGGCCACTCCCCGGTCGAAGTCGAGCGCCACCAGCCGGTAGATGACGCCCAGGGCCAGGACGAAGGCGACGTTGCTGATGACCCAGCCGACCGTCTCAGTGGCGGCGCCGGAGATCTCGGACCCGGCCCGCATCAGCCAGGGGTAGAGGGGCCAGAAGGCGGCGTAGGCGTCCGTGCCGGGGTTGCCGTATCCCTCCTCGGAGAGCAGCTTGTACCAGAGGCCGTCCCAGTGGCGCAGTGGCTCGACGAGATAGTGGGCCCAGCCGGGCATCCGGGTGGGGACGAAGCGGTAGGGTGCCGAATCCTCGCGGACGGTGCCGGTCAGGAAGGCGGCACTGGCGGCGAGTTGGACGATGATGAAGTGGACGGCGCCGACGATGAGGGGGAAGGTGATCGCCTCGACCGCGACGGTCTCCCGCCGCTGGCGCGCCTTGACGGCCATCGCCTCGTTCGAGTAGCGGGGGACGTCGCCACGGGCTGTCGAGCGCGGAGGGTTTGCCATGGCGGCAAGGATAGGGGGAGCGGCCCCGGTTGTCACCCCGATCGTGCGGGGCGTCGTCCATCTGGATCAGCACGGCCGGTATGTCCGCCGCGTTCGTCGCGACACCGTCTGGGCGCGGCCTCGGCCTCGGGTAGAATGAGGCCCGGATACTATGGCGGAGCGGGGAGCGCCGGTGGCCGGGCGCGGCCGGCGCGGTGGCCGCCGCGCACGGGAGGCATGGGCATGGACCTCGGGTTGGCGGGCAAGGTCGCGGTGGTCGCGGCGTCGAGCAAGGGGCTGGGGCGGGCGGTCGCGACCCGGCTGGCGATGGAGGGGGCGCTGGTGACGGTCAATGGCCGAGATGCCGGCACCCTGGAGGAGACGGCGGCGGCGATCCGGGCCGAGACGGGGGGCGACGTGATCGCCCTGGCGGGGGACATGACCGACGGGGCGGCGATCGAGCGGCTGGTCGCGGAGACGGTCCGGCGGCGGGGCGGCCTCGACTTGCTGATCTGCAACGCGGGCGGGCCGCCGAAGGGCCGCTTCGCCGACTTCCCCGAGGACGCGGCCTGGCAAGAGGCCCTGGAGTTGAACTTCATGAGCACCCTGCGCCTCAGCCGCGCCGCCCTGCCCCACTTGGTCGAGCGCGGGGGCGGCAGCATCACCAATATCGTCTCGACGTCGGTGAAGCAGCCGATCCCGGACCTGATCCTCTCCAATACCTCCCGCACGGCGGTGATCGGCTTCGCCAAGTCGATCGCCCTGGAGTACGCCGCCCGCGGTGTGCGGGTCAACAACGTCCTGCCTGGCTCGACGATGACCGACCGGATCACGTCACTGGCGGCCGGCCGAGCCGAGCAGAGTGGCCGGACCGTCGAGGAGGTGCTGGCCGAGGATGCCAAGGCGATCCCGATGGGCCGGATCGGCACCCCGGAGGAGTTCGCCAACGTGGTGGCCTTCCTGGCCTCCCCGGCCGCCTCCTACGTCACCGGGGTCACGATCCAGGTCGATGGCGGCAACGTGCGCGGGCTGCTCTAGGACGGCAGGCTGGGGACTCGTTCCTCTGCCGGGCCATGGTGTCCGGGCAGATGGCACATTCCGTGCGCCTATCGCCCCGGCACGACAATGCGCCGGCGCTGTGGTCTGGGCACCGCCTTCAAGGTGACGCGGGACTCGAGCGGTGGCCAGCAGGAGACGGGAAGAGGAGCGACGATGAACAGCAAGGACGTCAAGGGAATCTCGGTGATCGCGATCGCCGACGGGCGGAACATGGGCAAGGTCAGCCACATCTTCTTCGACCCCGAGGCCCGTAAGGTGGTCGGCTTTGGCGCTGCCGAGAGCCAGGGCTTCCTACGGCCGAAGACCGACGAGGACATGATCGACGCGAGCGAGATCCACTCACTGGGTCCCGATGCCCTGACCCTGAAGAATGCTGACGAGGTGGCCGGGACGGAGACGACGACCGCCATGGACCACCTGATCGATGCCGAGGAGTTGAACAAGCGCGAGGTCGTCACCGAGGCGGGCACCCATGTCGGCACCGTGGCCTCGATCGACTTCGACCCCAAGTCGTTCGACCTGCTGGCGTTCGAGGTCTCGGCCGGGATGCTGAAGAGTCACCGGATGGTCAGCGCCGCCGACATCATGACGATCGGTGCCGACGCGATCGTGGTCCGCAACTCGGTCGAGACCGCCCCGGCCGAGGCCGGTGAGGCCGGCCGGTTCGTGGTCGGGGACGTCGATCCGACGAGCTAGCGTCTGGCGGCGGCGATGCCCGGGACCGGACCCGCCGTCTCGACCGGGACATTGGGACAGAGACGAGAGACGAAGGGGAGCGCAACCGGCGTTCCCCTTCGCCGTTTCGCGGTCGCGTTTGTCCCAGGCAGAGGTACGGACGACGACGCCCCCATCAGATACGGGCAAATACGGGCGTCCGGTATGGGGCTCTGGCGTCGGGCAGATGGCGCGGCGCGCGGCGCCACGACCGTCTTAGGGCGCCCGGCATTCGGCATTGCTTGAGCCGACGCGTCATTGGTCGATTCGACCAGCGGTCGCGTGCCCGCGCCGCGGTGATCAGGCATGGCGTGGTGACGATCGCCGCTGGGTGGTCGACGTCGAACATAATGATCGTTTCGTGGCGATCGGGACACCGACGCAGCCGGCCGGAGGTGGTCATCCACGCGTGGGTGCGTTCGATCACCCGCCGCACCGGTCCTGAACCGAGTCGCTCTGAGAGGCGGCGACGCCATGCCTCGGTCGACGCAC
>JACCVE010000483.1 GCA_013698285.1 Chloroflexia bacterium
GCCCCGCCCCGTGCCACCCCGGCCGTTCGGGCCCGCCGTCGCCCGACTCGCCTCGCGCTGGAGCGGGCCGGCTCCGTCGTGCTGGCCGCCGCCCTGGTGATTGGCCCCGTGGACTTCCTGCTCCAGGTTCTCGGCAGCCGCCAGGCCGACCAACCTGCTCCCGCCGCCACCGGAGGCAGCGCGATGGAGGGCGGCAACGCCGCCCGCACCGGCGAATGGCCCGGCCCGGGCCCGGTGGGGAAACCGGGGCTGCGGTGGCGGGTGCCGAATTCATCCCTCGGTTCGTTCAGGACGCGTATCTATCCGGTCCAGGACATGATCTACACCATCGGTGAATCTGCCAACTCAACGGCCTTTGCCTTCGATATCGTTGCGTTTGACGCATACGATGGCTCGGTTCGTTGGCAGGCCTCACTACCCGGGCCGATCCTTGGCGGCCTCGCGATCGAGGATGGTCTCGTGTTCGTGGCGACCGAATCGGAGCGTGAGACTCTACCTCCGGACGAGCAGGACGAGACCGCTAGCGCAGAGGAACCATGGCTGGACTTCCCCGTAAGATTGGGCCTCGCCGGACTGGTGGCCCTTGACAGGTTCTCCGGCGAGGTGCGGTGGCGGGTCACGACCGAATTCTCCGCCGATGTATCCCACTCCATCACGCCATCGGTCTCCCAGGGTCTCGTCATCCTCCGTTCTCCCACCGGGTCGATGACGGCATTCGAGGCCGGAACCGGAGGCGAGGTTTGGACCCTGGCCGCTCGCCCGATCCCGGCTGACCAGTCCGCCGGCGGAAACGGGTTGGGTCCGATTGATCCCCTCCGAGGTCCGAATGGCGTAGCGATCTCGGGCGGGACCATCTACGCGGCCAATCTCTCGGGGGGACTCACGGCCGTCGACCTCCTTTCTGGTCGGGTCATCTGGGAGACGGCCAATGACCAGTCGTCCGTCACACTCGCCCCGGTCGTCGCGGGGGGACGTGCCTACGTGGTGCTTCGCGGCCGAGCGGTGGAGGAGGGGCCCCCTGGACCCGCCCGGCTGGTCGCGGTGGACATCTCCACTGGTGAGGACATCTGGGGACGTGACTTCAGCCCGTGGGAGTTCCACGACCAGCCTCTCGATGTCACGGGAAATACCCTTCTGGTTCCGTTCGTTACCGCCCAGGGAACGATCGTCCTCGCGTTGGACGCCGCGTCGGGGGTCGAGGTATGGCGTAGCGACCCGGTCGCGATCGGGTTCGGCAACCTGTCCGTTAGTTCCGGAGTGGTCTACACGCATTCTCGGGGCGGCGAACTCATCGCGATCGACGTGTCCGACGGCGACCGGCTGTGGTCCGTTGGGTTGGGGAAGGACGGGGGAATGGACCCGGTGATCGGCAATGGCATCGTCCTGACCGACCTCGGCGACGGGTATCTCTATGCGATCGGTGGTACAGACGTGAGCGATGGCACCCCAATGCCAACGATGGTCACCGGCGGGCAGATTTCCGGCACCGGACCGTGCCCCGCATCGCCAGGCGATGCGCTCACGCCTCAACCCTCCGCGACCGTCGGCGGTCCGGCGTTCGTTGACCCGACGCCGAGCCCGGGCGGGAAGACACCTGGCGCGTCATCCACCGTCGCCTTGCGAGCGTCGATGCCCGCCGACGATCTTCCGTCGGGCCCCGCGGCCGCATCCGACCAACTCGCCGCCATCGCGACGACGCTGACCGGGATCGAACGTTGTTGGCGACCTGTCGACGCCAACCTCCGGGCCGCCTACTTCTCCGACGAGTACGGCACCAGACCAGAAGACCCGGCCATGGGACCGGGACGCCCTTCGGTGGACCAGCTCTCCGTCGCGGGTTGGGAAGAGGGATTGTCACGGGCGCGAGTCCTGGCTGATGGACGTATTGGGGTGTTGATCCAAACTTCCCTCAATCCCAGCGCGTTCGTTGTGTTGATCGAACGCGATGGTCGATGGCTGGTCGATGACGTCGTCATGGCGACCATGTGACTGCTCTTCATCTGGCTTCGCCCACGTCAGGTTGATTGGCTGGCGACCCGGCTGCCAGGTCCGGGGTGGGACCTGGCCGCCGCCGCCTGTCCGTCCCGCTTGCTACGATGCCCTCACATCACCGCGGGGCAAATGAGACATCGGGGGACGAGCGTGGCGAAGAAGGGCGGGGGCATGGTCTGGGTGCTGGCGGTCGTGGCGGTGGGGATGGGGATGACGCTGCCGGTGCAGGCGGTCATCAATGGGCGGCTGCGGACGGCCCTCGATGACCCGATCCGGGCGGCGCTGGTCTCGGTGTTGGTCAGCAGCGCGCTGATGGTGGTCCTGGCCGTCGCGACCTGGCAGCCGCTGCCGGCCGGCTGGGTCGCGTCGTCTCCATGGTGGGTCTGGATGGGTGGCCTGATCGGCGCCCTCTATGTCCTCGGCAGCCTGGCCCTCGTCTCTCGCCTCGGGGCCGCCTTCCTCTTCGCCCTGCTGGTGGTCGGCCAGATGCTCTCCTCGGTGATCGTCGACCACTACGGCTGGCTCGGCGTCCCGGTCCACGCCGTCAACCCCTGGCGCCTGCTCGGCGCTGCCTTCCTCATCGCCGGGGTGGTGCTGATCCGGCGGTTCTGAATGGTCAGTTATCATCTATCGGTCAAGGCATGCGATCCGGGAAACGGCTGTACGCGTCCCGGAGTCGAGATGGAATCGAGGTAAAGCATGGCCACCGTTGTGAATGCAAGTGCCGGGGTCGATTTGCCGGTCGCTCTCGCGCCGTACGCGACCGCGATCGAGCGTTCTCGTCACCTCCTCTCGTTGGACAACGACTGGGATGGTGAGGGAAGTCCTGGCTATCAGGAGACGACCTGGCGGCGGGCGGTGGACATCGTCCTCACCAGCGTGACAGCCTTCGTCGAGCGGCAACCTGGTGCGGTGCTCCCCGTACCCGCCATCGCCGGTGGCCAGGATGGCGGGATCGACATCCTCTGGGATGCCGGGACCCGGCACCTGATGATCACTGTGCCGCCAGCTAACGACGGTCCGGTGACCTTCCATGGGTTCGATCAGACCAACGACGCCCGCGAGGTCAAGGGATCGCTCGACCCGGCTGACGCGAACGACTGGATCGTGCGGTGGCTGACGGCATAACAGATGGCCCCTGGCCGATCGAGGAAATTCCTGATTCTGACACCGTGTACATGCGTGTTCTTGCTATCCACACCACCGAGGTCGGTGGGCGGCTGGTTCCCGCCAGCCCAGCGATCAGGAATCACGGTGATCAATCTGGACCCGACGGAATGTCGACGGACTGGGACCGGTATGCCACGGCGGATTCGACTCGGCGCGGGTCGCCTCGACGACCGGCGTCGGACTACGGAGTCGTCTCGTTCTCGGTCGTCGGTGTGCGGGCCATTCCGGGACAGACCGTCATCCATTCACCGATCAATCACGACCCGGTCGCTCCCGATCTCCCGAACAACCGAGCCCATACGGACGTGTTTGGACCGAAGAGCAAGGGTGATGTGGCCGACAAGATGCTCCTGGTCGAGATCTCAAACCGATTCCGCGTCCTCGCCTGTTGGGAAATTCGGCCAGATGCCCCGGTGAGATAGCCGGCGCGCCGCCTTCCTGGTCGCCGGGGTGGTGCTGATCCGGCGGTTCTGATGGTCGGGACTCCCGGGCGATGCCGCCGCCGGGGGCAGGGCGGTATCATTGTGGGTACACGACGCGGCCGGTGAGCATGCCGGGGTCAGTCGTTCGTTGGGGAAATGTTCCCGAAGGACCGCGTAATGAGTACGACGATGAGTGCCCCGGTGGCCGCCGGGGGGATCTTCCAGACCCTTTCCGAGTTGGATCGCCGGGCGACCGAGCTGGACCATCTCATGGGCGACCCGGCGATCGCCACCGACCCGGTCCGCATCCAGGAGTTGGGCCGCGAGCGGTCCGACCTCGAGGCGGTGGTCTCCACCTACCGGGCCATGCGCGAGACGGAGCGGGCGATCGCCGAGGCCGAGGTGATGGCCGCCGACCCGGACCGCGAGATGGCCGAGATGGCCGAGGACGAGCTGAAGACCCTGCGGGCCGCCCGCGATGGCCAGATCGACGAGGTCCGCCGCCTGCTGGTGCCGAAGGACCCCAACGACGAGAAGAACGTGATCGTCGAGATCCGGGCCGGCACCGGCGGCGACGAGGCGGCCCTGTTCGCCGCCGACCTCTTCCGGATGTACACCCGCTACTCCGAGCGCAACCGGTGGAAGGTCGAGATCCTCTCCGCCACCGAGACGGACGGGGGCGGCTTCCGCGAGGTCATCTTCGAGGTCCAGGGCAAGGGCGCCTACAGCCATCTCAAGTACGAGAGCGGCGTCCACCGGGTCCAGCGGGTCCCCGCGACCGAGAGCCAGGGGCGCATCCACACCAGCACCGCCAGCGTCGCCGTGCTACCGGAAGCGGAAGAGGTCGATATCCAGATCGCCGAGAACGAGCTGCGGGTCGATGTCTACCGCTCGTCCGGCAACGGCGGCCAGAGCGTCAACACCACCGACTCGGCCGTCCGCCTGACGCACATCCCGTCCGGTCTGGTCGTTACCTGCCAGGACGAGAAGAGCCAGCTCAAGAATCGCCTCAAAGCGATGACGGTGCTGCGCTCTCGCCTCTACGACATCGAGCAGCAGAAGCAGGCCCAGGAGCGGGGCGACGCCCGCCGCACCCAGATCGGCAGCGGCGAGCGGAGCGAGAAGATCCGGACCTACAATTTTCCCCAGGACCGGATCACCGACCACCGCGTCAAAGTCAACCTGAGCAATGTCCCCGGCGTGCTGGACGGCCAGATCGACGGCTTCGTCAACGAGCTGCGGGCGGCCGACGAGGCCGAGCGCCTGGCCGAGGCGGGTCTGGACGAGCGGGTCGCCTCCTGAACCGTGCCGCGGGCGGTTCGTGACGATGCGACCCTACCCGGGCATCGTCCGCGCCCCGGCGATCCCGCACGGGTTGAGTTGGTTCAATGGCCCGGGACGACAGGTGCCTGACCCGGGCGGGCGGCTGACCCTGCTCGACTTCTGGACCTACGGCTGAATCAACTGCCTCCACGGCCTGCCGGGCCTGGCGGAGGTCGCCGCGCGGTACGCGGGGCAGATCGCGGTCATCGGGGTTCATTCCCCCAAGTTCACGGCTGAGCGGGACCCGGTCAACCTGGCCGCCGCACTGCGCCGGCATGAGGTCGCTTATCCCGTCGTCGCCGACCCGGACCTCGCCCTCTGGCGGCAGTACGCCGTCCGGGCCTGGCCGACCCTGGTCGCGGTGGATGCCCAGGGCCGCGTCGTCGCCCGGCACGAGGGCGAGATCGCCGTTCCCGACCTCCTCGCTTCGTTGGGCACCTTCCTCGGCCCGGGCGGAGCCGTGCCCGATCCTGACGCGGGCCCGTCTCCGGTGGCGAGCGTGCCGGTCCCAGCCGGTTCATTCCGGTTTCCGGCCGGGATCGTGGCGGACGCGGGGAGGGACCTGCTCGTCGTCGCGGACACCGGAAACCACCGGCTCGTCGTGACCGGGATGGATGGCCGGGTGCGGTCGATCATCGGTAGCGGTGTGCCGGGGCTCCAGGACGGTGTGAAGAACTTTGCCAGGTTCCGATCCCCTCGCGGGATGGCGTTCCTCCCGGACGGTCGCCTCGCGATCGCCGACACCGGGAACCATGCCGTGCGGTCAGTCGACGTGGCCGCCGGGACGGTCGAGACGATCTCCGGGACGGGAGAACAGGCCCGCCGCCGGTTGACCGGGGCCGGTCCGGCGCGGGAGACCGCGATGGCCTCGCCCTGGGACGTGGCCTGGTTCTCTGGCGAACTGTGGGTCGCGGCGGCCGGGACGCACCAACTGCTGGCGATCGGCCTGGCGACGGGGATGCTGCGCCCGGCGGCGGGCAGCGGCGCCGAGGGACTCCACGACGGGCCTTCGGCGGAGGCGGCCTTCGCCCAACCGTCTGCCCTGGCCGTCGCGGCCGGGCGGCTCTACGTCGCCGATGCCGAGTCGAGCGCGATCCGCCAGGTGGACCCGGCGACGGGCCGCGTCCGGCGCTTGGTCGGCCGGGGCCTCTTCGACTGGGGTGACCACGACGGCATCGGCGACGCCGTCCGCCTCCAACACCCCCTCGGTCTCGCCGCCAGTCCGGACGCGTCTGATCCTACCCTCTACATCGCCGACACCTACAACGGGCGGGTCAAGCGCTTTCACCCCGGGACTCGGGCGGTTGAGCGAATCTTCGGAGGTGGCGACGGGGAAGACGGCGAAGCGGGCGACCGCGATGGGGCCGGTATGGCCGCCCGTTTCCGTGGTCCCAGTGCACTGGCCGTGGTGAGCAGGCGGGTGTTCATCGCCGACACGGACAATGGCGTGGTCCGGATTGGGGACCTGACGACCGGGCGGGTGAGCGTCCTTCGTCTCGCGACGTGATCCGCTGACGGGTCGTCCGTACGGTGGCCGACTTGCGCGGTTTTCCACAACCAGGGTAGGATCGACCATCGGCACCGTGCTGGCCGGGGTGGCTCCCCGGGACGCGAGCGCTTCTCTTGCCCCTCCGCGCGCGTCGCGGGGACGGAGCACGAGGCTCGCGGGGCGATGCCGTGGCGTTCCCGCCGGGGTTCGCGAACGATCTCTGGGGAGAGGGAACACCACATGGTACGAGCCAGTTGGCGCTGGGTCATCGTCGTCGTCTGCCTCCTCGCGGCCCCACTCGGGGTGGTGCATACGGGACGGGCCGCCGGGCCGGTGCCGCGTCAGTCCTTGACGACGGTCGCCAGCTACTGCGCCGACGGCGAGGAACAAGCCTTCCTCGGCCTGATCAACCAGTACCGGGTCAGCAATGGCCTGGGGGCCCTCGCCCATTCTCGGACACTGGCCGCCGCCGCCGAACACCACAGCGTGGACATGGCCACCGTTGGGTACTTCAGCCACACGATGTCCGATGGCACCTCGGTGGCCCAGAACATGGCCAACCACGGCGTCTCGGACACCGGCACCTGGGGCGAGAACATCGCCGCCGGCAACGCCAGTGCCTCGGCCACCTTCCAGCAATGGCGGAACAGCCC
>JACCVE010000487.1 GCA_013698285.1 Chloroflexia bacterium
GGATTGGTCCGGTCGTCATGCCGTGCGGCCGCGTCGAACCTGATGCCCAGGCTCACGATCAATCCCAACGCGACCAGTCCCCTCGCCAGCCCCCGTGATCATGTTTTGCATCGGTGGCTCTTTGTCATCCCTGGCGTGTCCCCCCGTGCCACCCGGCACGCTCTCATGGTGGGGGCGGGCGAAGGCCGTCGCATCGTAGAAAACTCACGATCTCGACCGTCGCCCGCTTCGTCTGCACTAGGTGTTTTCACCTATCCATCGGTCATTGGTCAGACTCGCGATCGCCGTGACCACAGCTGCCCCGTCGAGCCAAGGTCGCTCGCCGCACGATGTCCGGTCGAAATCCGGCGCGAACTGCCCGGCGCGATCCCCCGCGTCGCCGGTCGTGCCCTCGCCCCCGTCGCACCCCACTCGGGTTCCGGCGGGTTCGGCCTGATTCCCCCGGGCGGGCCACGACGAGGACGCCGGAGGGCATCAGATACCAGCGGCGTGGCACGGCGCACCCCAAACCACACCCATTCACCCGGCCGATGATGGTCGCATGGGCGAATGGACGTATGTCGTGCCCGGTCAGGTCCCGGCCGGGCCGTTCATGGGACGCCTGGTCACCTACGTGACGGTGATCGTGCCCGTCATGGCCGGGTGATACTCGCAGTGGTAGGCAAACGTGCCGGGGGTATCGAAGGTGACCGCGGTGGTGCCACCCTCGTCGAGCCGGCCAGAATCGAACGCACCATCGTCCGCCGTCGCGGTGTGCGGCGAGGAATCGGCGTTGACCCAGGCCACGGTGGCCCCGGCCGGGATCTCGACCGTGGCCGGGCCGAAGGCGAAGTCCTCGATCTCGATCTCGGCGCCGTCCCCGGGGACGGGCGACAGCGCCGCGGGTGTGCCGTCGCCGGACGAGCCCGGCGCGCCCTGGCAGGTCGATTCCAGATCCCCGAGCCCGGCCATTGAGATGGGTAGGTCCGCGTCCGGGTCGACCCGCAGGATGGCGCCGTGTCGCTCGCCGGCGTCCGGGGAGAAGGCTGGGTAGGCTACATAGATCGCCCCGTCTGGATCGAACCCGAGCGATACCGGGTAGGCGAGGTCGGTCAGGACCTCCTCCACGCTGTCGGGTCCGGTCTGGCGCACCACTCGCCCGCTGTCGGGCCGCAGGTAGGGGTCCTCGTCGAGGTTCCCGGTCCCCATCTCCGCCGCGTAGAGGGTGCCGTCTGGGGCCATCGCGACATCGGTCACGGCGGTCAGGCCGGTCCAGGCATCGCTGACCGTCCCGTCCGGCGTCACCATGACAACCTTGGATGCGCCGTCCGCGTAGGGCGGCGTCGTCTCGAAGCCGACGAAGGCATTGCCATCGTCATCCACCGCGATACCGGTCGGCACCAGATGGCCCTCGGAGAGATCGGCGAGCGTGCTGATCTCACCCTCCGGCGTGACTCGGATCAGTAACCCGCCCACGGCCTCAGAGAGGAGCAGCGCGTCGCCGGCGGCCTCCAAATCAAAGAGGGAGCCGTCGGAGTTATAGTCGGGCGGGACGGGTGTCTCCGGCAGGTTATCGGGCAGCCACGAGGTCAGGTCCGCCACGAGGGCCATCGACCCGTCGTCGTTGAGCCTGAAGACGCCGCTGAACGAGGACGGAGACAGCCAGGACGGCCCGGCGCCGCTGACGAGGACATAGAGCTGGTCGTCCAGGAACGCCACATCCATCGCGCCCCAGATCCACCCCGCCTCCACCCACAGGGCCGAGACCAGACCGACCGCCGCGGGGGTGGCGCAGCCATCGGCGATGGTCGCCACGGACGAGGACAATCCGAGCTGGAGCGTGAAGCCTTCGGCAACCTCGATCCGGGTCTCCCCGCCCGACCCCGCCATCGCCATGTAGAGCGAGCCGTCCGCGCTCCAGGCGAACCCGCGGGGGTTGGTCAGTCCCGCGGCGACGACATCCACACCGTCCGGCGTGGTCCCGGCGGCCGCATCCTGGGCACGGGCGATGGCCGGTCGGAGCCCGGCGAGCGCGAACGTAAGGGCGACCAGCGAGCAGAGGAGCGGGCGAACGACCATGGTGACTTCCCCCAGCGCGAATCGGCGGCGCGGAAAGGTTCCCGCACCGGAGACGAGGGGCCATCCTGGCACCCTCCGCCGCGTGACCCTGGGACCCTGGGACCCCTCGACCAAGGCCCTCCCCCGACGGGGAGAGGGCCGTTCCGATTCGCTGGAGACGGTGCGAGCCGATCACTCCCACCCGTACCTGCCTCCACCACGCGTACGCCGGCCAGTTCTCAGGCGTTCACTGAACCACATAGTGGTGGGAGGCAGGACGCGGCCGGGACCAGCCATCGCCGCTACATGGCCGATTGCGGCTCGGGGCTCGCGGCCACGTCGGCATCCGGTGTGGCAGACATGGCGGGCATGGCGGGGACGCTTCCCCGCAAGCGCGCGCCGACGCTGACGACCATGGCGTCGGCCCAGCGCCGCGCCCGGGCGAACATGGTGAACCGGGGCGCGTCACCTCGCGCCAGCTTGGCCATCCGATGGCGTTCGGCATCGGCCAACAAGTCGCCGGCGTGGAACTGGGCGCGACGCGCATTCTGTGACGGGTCCAACTGCATGGCGGGCTCCTCTCCGTATCGGGCTCCCGGCGGGATAGGAGCCGTAGCAAAGGCCGATTACCGTTTGGTGGGTGGCACGGACCACCACCACATCATGCCGACGCGCCGGGCCCCACGCATCGGTGAAAAGTCACGATCATGCCGCCCGCACCCCATCCGGGCTAGGTAGATGTACCTATCCCACGCGCCGCGGTCATGCTCGGGGGAACGATGATTCGTCAGAGGATGCCGCGGCGGCGGGCCTCGGCCAGGGCGGCGCGGCTGGACCGGACGCCGATCTTGGCAAGGATGTTCGAGACGTGGTTGGCGACGGTTCGGGCACTGATGAATAATCGGTCCGCGATTTCCTGGTTCGATTGCCCCTGGCCAATCAGCCGCAGCACGTCGAGTTCACGCGGGGTCAGACCCGCCGCGATGCCGTCCTTTTCCGCGGTCGTGCCGGGACGGGTCGCGGCGGCGGAGACGACGGCGGCGGCCTCGGCCATCGCGTGTTCCGGGGTCATCGCCCGGCCCGTGTCCCAGGCCACCGCGAACCGCGCCTCGCCCAGGTCGTGCCGGACGCGCTGGGCATCTCGCTCGTACAGCGACAGTTCCGGCAGCCGGGCCAGGACCCCGATGGACTGGCGCATCGTCTCCGCCGCGCCGAACAGCCGGCCCGCCCGCTCCGCGTCACCGCGTGTCGCGGCGACGGAGGCGAGGCCCGACAACACCTCCACGATCCCCGGCCGCATGTCCACGTCGCGCCAGTGGGCGAGGCTCTCGCCATAGCGCCGAGCGGCGGTGGCATGGTCACCGCCGGTCAGCGCGACATGGCCGAGATAGAGCAGCGAGACGGCGGCGCCGTAGGCATGGCCCGTCCCCCGCTGCAGGGTGAGCGCTTCCTCCAGGACATCCCTCGCACGCCCATGGTCGCCTCGACCATACGCGACGCTGCCGAGGTGGTCGAGGGCGAGACCCGTCCAGACCGCGTCGTCCTCGGACTGGAAGAGCGAGCACGCCTCGGAGAACCTCGTTTCGGCCTGGTCGTAGTCCCCGGCGGACTCGGCGATCTTGCCGAGGACATAGAGGGCGATCGCCGTCCCGGACCGGTCGTCGAGCTGCCGGTAGATCGCCAGGCTCTCCTCGCCCCGCGCCATCCCCGACGCGTCGTCACCGCTGCCGTGTTCGAGCAGCGCGGCACCCACCAACACCTTGGCCGCGCTCGGCGTCGACGCGTTCAGGCTATGGGCCAGCGCGGCCCGAAGCCAGGATCGCCCCTCACCATGGTGACCGCGGGCGTACCAGAATCGCCAGAGCGCACCGGCCAACCGGACCATCGTCGCCCCGTCTGACCGTGCCGACCAGACCAGGGCGGCGCGGAGATTGTCGTGTTCCCGCTCCAATGTCAGGAGCGACGCTCGTCCCCCGGCACCGAGCAGGTCCGGTTCGATGCGTTCGGCGAGGTCCAGGTAGTAGGCCGCGTGCCGGTCGCGGATCGCCGCGGCCTCGTCGCTGCCGTCGAGCCGTTCCAGACCGTATTCCCGGATGGTCTCGAGCATCGTGAAGCGGGCCGGGCCACCGGGGCCCCGGTCGCCACCCTCTCCACGATCGTCCTCCACCGGGCGCACGAGGCTCTGGTCCACCAGCGAGGTGATGCCCGCGAAGACCCCGGTGCCGGCGTCGTCACCGGTCCCCGCGACCGCGTCCGCCGCCTCGAACGTGCAGCCGCCGGTGAACACGGCCAGGCGGCGGAACAGCGTCTGTTCCCCGGGCGTCAGCAGGTCGTAGGACCAGGCGATCGCGTCCCGCATCGTCCGCTGCCGCGCGGGGCTATCCCGTCGCCCGTCGGTCAGCAACGGTAACCGGGGTTCGAGTCGTCTGAGGAGCTGGTCAGGGGAGAGCACGGCGACCCGGGCCGCGGCCAGCTCGATCGCCAACGGCAACGCGTCGACCCGGCGACAGATATCCGCGACCACCCCCGCGTTCTCGACGGTGAGGGCGAAGCCGGGACGCACCGCCCGGGCCCGGGCGACGAAGAGGTCGACCGCGCCGGACGCGGGCGACGCATCGACCCACGCTCCCTTCTCCGGCACGCTGAGCGGGGAGACGGGATAGTCGACCTCGCCGGACAGGCGCAGCCGGATCCGGCTGGTCACCACGACCTGGAGGTGGGGGCAGGCGGCGAGAAGGTCCGAGACGAGCGGCGACGCCTCGACCACCTGCTCGACGTTATCCAGGACGAGGAGGATCTGTGCTTCGGCCAGGAGGATCTTGAGCCGCGGGACGAGGTGGTCCCGGACGTTCTCCCGCACGCCGAGGACCTGGGCCACCGCGGACGCGACCAGGGCCGGGTCCACGGTCGCGGCGAGGGAGACGAACGCGACGCCATCGCGATAGCTGGCCCGCAGGTCGGCCGCGACGTGCAGCGCCAGCCGCGTCTTCCCGACCCCGCCGGGCCCGGTCAAGGTGACCAGCGGAGTCTCATCCCGACGCAGGAGATCGCACAGGGCCGCGAGGTCCCGCTCTCGCCCGATCAACGGGGAACGCGGTACCGGGAACGCGTCGATGTCATGCAACAGCGACATACCAGAAATCACGGCGCGCACCTCGTCGCGACCGTCGTGTGTAGTCCAGGCATCGTTGCAGACGGGACGCGTTACGTCAAGCACCAGGCCACCGTGCCACCGTTGCCGAATGGGCATCTGCGGGCGTGGCGAAGCCCGAGCGGGCGCAGGTGCCCCGCGACATCCTGCCGGTGCCCCACGAGATCCCCCTGAGCAGAATGGCCAAGGCAACCGGACTGACCGAGGGGTACTGTTCACCTGTCCGGCGTGGGCTGGAGATACCGCACCAGCGCCATCGGGCCGCACCCCGCATGTCGGTCGAGGAGCGCGATCGGGCTGGCGATGAACCCACCCAGTGACCAGTCCCACACCCCAGGCCCATCACCCTCCGTACGAGCGAGCACGTTGAGGATCGGTGCACTCATTACCCGTGACGAGGGATTCGCAACCGCACGGTAACAAGTCGAACGACATGAACGCCCCCAACGCGAGGTTGAGGGCGTTCATGTCTTTCATTGATCCAGGGAAAGACCCGGGGCAAGGTCACCGTCACGCTCTGTCGCCTGGCGAGGTGGGCGACACCTAGCCACAGCGTTGTTGTGAGATGTCCCTGAGGTGGTCTCCTCCTGGGCCACCCAGATAGGCGTCCGTTACCGACTCACCGTAAGGCAGGCCAGAATTGCCGCTGAAGGTTCTCGAATACGAACCATCGAGAGCAAAAGCCTGATCAACCAGCAAGGTTACTCCTCCTCCGTTGCTGTACTCCAAATTGATGGTGAACGGTTCGTAGACACCCGTCACCGTGACCAGAACACCGCACACTTTGTCACCATACTGGTCGATGACGAAAGGCGTCACGTCGTAGGTAAACATCGGGTCGTCAACGCCGTTGGGCGTGCTGTCACAGACGTTCCCGATGCCGTCCCCGTCGCTATCCTCCTGGCCGGGGTTGGCGACGCTGGCACAGTTGTCGGCATGGTTCTGGGTACCATCGCCGTCGGTGGCGCGATTGTCCACGGTGTCACAGGCATCCCCGATCCCGTCGAGGTCGAGGTCCTCCTGGCCGGGGTTGGAGAGGCTGGCACAGTTGTCGCTCAAATTGTCGACGCCGTCCCCGTCGTCGTCGCCGTTGGGTGTCGCGTCGCACACGTCACCGATGCCGTCCCCGTCGGTGTCGACTTGGCCGGGGT
>JACCVE010000491.1 GCA_013698285.1 Chloroflexia bacterium
CCGCCCGTCTAGCCGGAGACCTGGGGCGCGGCCGATCCGCTCCCCGGCCCCCCGGACGGTGGCACGTTCCCCGATCACGCCGCCGGGGTCGCCCCGGTGGTCTCGATCCCCGCTAACCGGTCGATCAGGAACCCGCCGTCACGTTCGACGAAGACGACGAACGAGCGGGCGGTCCCGGTTCCGGTGCCGGTCGTGGTCACCACCGCCCCGATCCGGCCATCGAGCAACACCTGGACATCCTCCACCGCATCCAATGAGCGCCACGTCTCGGGCGAGGTGGCGACGGGGGTCGAGAGGAATCCGTAGATGGCCGGCGAGAGGTCCGGCAGGCCAGCCTCCACCAGCAAGGTCGCGATATACGAATCGGTCAGGGTCCCGAACTGGCGGAGGGGATCCCCCGCGTTGGTGCAGGCGATGCTCTGGACCAGGACAGCGGTGATCGCCGCGACCGTCTCGTCGTCGGCCGGTGTCCCCTCGGGCAGGGTGAAGGCGGCCGGCGAGGCGGGCTCGGTCGGGCTGGAGGTCGCCAGCGCCCCGTCGGGCATCGATTCCAGGGTCCGCCGCTCGACCGTACAGACCTCGGGCGGGATCGGCTCGCCAAAGGTCACATCAGGGCTCGCGGCGGGTGACGAGACCTGTGCCAGCGCCGCCGCCGGGCTCGCCAGGAGTGCCATGACCCCGATGGTCATCACCGTCAGGCTCAGGATGGACCACGAGGGGCCGAGTCGTGCCGGGTTCATCATCTGGGCCATCCTCTCGATCAGAGACGTGCCACGCCCCGATCCGGGCGCGTCAGCATACCCGATCGCGCGCTGCTCCCGAACCCGGCCCTGGCCCCATCCCGCGCACGGTGCCAAGGCGATGCCGACGCCGGTGCAAGGGTCCCGGCGGTCCCGGCGGTCCCGGCGGTCCATGGTCACGCGTGCCGGGTCGCGATGGCGGGTTGCCCGCATGGGCACGGGAATCGGTCGCGTCGACCCCGCCCCGGCGAGACGCGCGTCACCTCACCAGGTGGCCAAGACCGGGTCCACATCCCGGGGCGACCTGAGTCAGCCGCTGACCCCGTATCCCCGGGCCAGGAAGCGGCCCGAGCCCGGCGCCGCGAGGACCCGCCGGTCATAAGCCACCGTCCCGTCGTAGACCGTCTCGCCGCGCCGGATCGTCCGCGTGACCCGGCCGGTGAGCGTCCGCCCGGCGAGAGGGGTCCAGCGCTGGCGATGGTGGAGTTCCTCATCCCGGACCGTCCAGGTTTCGGCCGGGTCGAAGAGGACGAGGTCGGCGTCGCTGCCGACCGCGATGGCGCCCTTCCGCGGGTAGAGGCCGAAGACGCGGGCCGGGTTGGCGCAGAGCATCTCCACCAGACGCGGCACCGGCAGGCCCCGTTGGACCACCGCCGCGTCGAACATCGACGGCAGCAGCGTCTGGACCCCCGGCAGGCCCATCGGCGCCGCGAAGATGTCCTTTCCCCCCGCCGCCTTGTCCTCGACGGTGTACCCACAGTGGTCGGAGGCGATCAGGTCCACCGTCCCATCGAGGACGGCGTCCCAGATCGCCGCCACCTCGTCCGGGTCGCGGAGGGCTGGGGCGCAGCGGGCGAACCCTGCCAGACGTTCGAGGTCGCCCGTGTCCATGACGAGGTACTGGGGACAGGTCTCGACCGTGACCCGGACGCCCCGCCAACGGGCCCCGGACGCCATCGCCAGGGCGCGGGCCGAGGCGACGTGGCAGAGGTGGACGTGGCAGCCCGTCTCGTCCGCCAGGGCCAGAGCCGTCGCCACGGCGACCTCCTCGACCAGGGGCGGGCGGGATTCGGCGTGGGCCAGCGGGTCGGTCCGCCCGCCCGCCCGCATCCGGGCGATCCCCGCCAGGACCAGGGCATCGTCCTCGGCGTGGATGCCGTAGGGGAGACCCAGCCCGGCGATCGTTCGCATCGCCCCGAGCATCTGGGCCGTATCGACCCGGGGAAACGACCGGCTCGACGAGGCCATGAAGCTCTTGAACCCCGCCGCCCCGGCCTCCGCCAGCGCCAGGATGTCCGCCTCCGGCTGGGCTGGCTCCCCGATCACCCCGCCCCACAGCGCCATGTCCGCGATCGCCGCCGCCTCGATCCGGGCCACCTTCGCCCGGAACTGCTCCGCCGTGACGGTCGTCGGACTCGCCTGGGGCATCTCGACCACCGTCGTCACGCCCCCGGCGACGGCCCCCGCCCCGCCGGCCGCGAACCCCTCCTTGTCCTGGTCCCCGGCCGGCTCCCAGAAATGCGTGTGGGCATCGATCGCCCCCGGCAGCACCAGGAGACCCGTCGCGTCAATCGTCTCGTGATTCGCCCCGTCGAGGTCCATCGCGACCTCCCCGGCGACGATCCCCGCGATCTGCCCATCCCGCAGGACGAGGTCGGCCCGGACCATCTCCCCGGAGAGGACCAGGGTGCCGTTGCGGATCAGCGTCGTGTCGGACATTACCGGTCCTCACACTAAGATCACGATCATCTGCCCCACTTGCGGGAAAAGGTTCTCCCGGTTGGTAGTAATTCCTGGTTCTCACTGGGTCACCTGTCCCGTTGGACACCGTTGCGGCATCCCCGAGAATATCAAATCGTCCTCCTGAACGGAGTTGGCGAGAACATCTGAGTTTGACGATTGTCGAACTCTCGACGGCAGCCCTCGTTGATCCCTACACATCCTCCGGCCGGATCG
>JACCVE010000524.1 GCA_013698285.1 Chloroflexia bacterium
GAGTTGGGCTACGACGAGCGCCGCGGCCGGTTCGTGATCGTCGCCCATGACCTGACTGACGACGATACCGGCATCACCCTTCGCTGCCGGATGACCCGCGAGCAGGCTCGCGAGCTGAGCGTCGACGCCGTCTCGGTCGTCTCCGCCGGCCGCCCCCGCTGCACAATGTGCGGCGCCCCGATGGGCCCCGGCCTGCACGTCTGCCCCCAGCAGAACGGCCACCTTCCCCGCGCCCTCGCGGATTTGGTCCTGGAAGACGACGACGAGTAGGCCGATCCGGAGGCTTCACCGATAGGTGGCGTGACACGGTCGCCACTCGGGTTGGGTATCTCACCGACGCTGGGCCCAAGTCTGGATGATCAACCGATCGATGGTGATCACGATCGCGACAACGAGCGATAATCGATCACCCGCGCCCTGCGCTCGGTGGACCACAGCGATGTCTTGACCGCATGGGCCCAAGCGTCGGTGCGCTTCACCACTCACCGATGTCCGGCCGTCACCGGGGTCGGCTTACCTTCCTCTGGGTGATCTGGCCATGTAGTCCTCGCGCTACCGGGCGCCCGCCGGTCCTCCGGGTACCCTCGACGCGATCGAGATGGATCGTCATCTCGTCAGGGAGCGGCATCACCGTCGGCGTATCCAGAGTCCGCTCCAGCAGCGTCGAATCATGGTGGCCGTTGGGGGCCGCGACCGTCCCCAGAGGAATGCATTGCCCGTCGAGCTGGAGCGATTGGCTCCCTATTTGCCCCGGTACATGGGATCACGGCCCGCGTCTGCTCCGGCTGATTCGCGATGTCCGGGGCGTGGCCGCGGGAGAGGTGGCTGCCGAAGCGCCCGTGGTAGCGCACCCCTCGACATCCGCCGCCCATCCCGGCGCTTTGAGGGTTCGGGAGCCGTTGGCCAGGCCCGTCCAGCCGCTTCATGAGATGCAGATAGACGATCCCGCGGGCACGGGAGGTGCACGGGTCAGAGCCGTCGAAGACCATACACAGTTTGATCTCGCCCCGCGGCCGCGCTGACCCGAGCGCCCGCGACATCGCCGCCAACCGGTCCGGTTCCAGGTGCGCGCGCGTGGTCGTCTTCCCATGCGGCGTCCGGCGGGTCCGCGTCTCGGCGTCCTGGACAGCCGCCAGGACGGGGGTGACGGGTCGAGTTCGACGCCACACCGCGCTCCCGCTATCGACGATGCCCGGCACCGTGCCGGCCAGGACCCCGACCGTGCGCAGATCCCCGGCCAGGGTCAGGAACGGGTCGAGGTACGACGCGAGCGAGTCGATCTCGGGCGGGCTCGGGTTCATGGCGGGCTCCTCCGCGAGGGCAGGCACCGGCCCCGATTCTCGCACGTCCCAGTTACGTCCGGATGTCAGCGCGCCCTGTTGACGGGCATGACGGTGCGTGATAGCGTCCCAGCACGAATTCATCATGCCAATGGGTTCGGTAGTGGGGCCCGGGGCGTGTGCCCCGGCCTGGACAACGGACGTTCAGCCGTGGAGGACATCAGTGATGATGGAACGAACACCGGGACCATCGCGTCGTGATGTGCGGGACCTGGCGGCACACCTGAGCCGGCGGGGATTCGTGGGTGGGTTCGCCGCAGCCGCCGCGCTGGCGACGGCGACTGGCGTCGGCCGTACCCGTTCGGCGTCGGCGGCGATCAGCTCTCTTGGCCTCTTGCCGGAGGACCTGCCGGAAAAGACGATGAAAGCCGCCTTCTCTGAGGTTGGCGCCGGATCGACCTGGGTCGCCCACGGGATCGAGACATCGGCCTTCTTCGGCGACCTCCTCGGCATCGAAGTGACCTCCTTCGACGGCGAATTCTCCGTCGAGAAGCAGCTCCAGGACATGGAGACAATCGCCTCCCAAGAGTGGGACTTCGTCGCCGTCCACCCATCGGCGAGCGACGCGCTGATCGATCCGGCAACGGAGATCATCGGCAAGGGCATCCCGCTGGTGGTGATGGATACACGACTGATCCAGGACACCGAGGAGTTCGCCGCCTTCGGCCACCTCACGTTCTTGGAGCCGGACAATATCTACATGGGTGAGACGGTCGCCAAGCAGCTCTTCGATGCCCTGGGCGGCGAGGGCCAGGTCATCCACACCCAGGGCCAGCTCGGCCACACCGGCGCCCAGGGCCGCGCGGAGGGCTTCAACCAGGTCGTCGCCAACTACCCGGGCATCGAGGTCGTCGACGAGCAGCCGGGCAACTGGCAGGTCGAGACGGTCGCCACCCTCTGGCAGGACCTGCTCACCCGCTTCCCGAACGTCAAGGGCGGCTACTTCCACTCGGACGACATGGCCCTCGCCGCCGCGTCGGTGATCGAGTCCGCGGGCTTGCAGGAGCAGGTCAAGATCGTCGGCGTCGACGGCCTGAAGAACTCCTGCGAGGCGATCCTCGCCGACAGGATGGTGGCCTCGGTCATCAACCCGTCCGGCCGGATCCACAGCGGCTCCGTCTGGGCCGGCTACTTCCAGGACAGCGGCACCGGCATGCACACGGGCGACATCCCGAAGTTCATCCGGACCGA
>JACCVE010000533.1 GCA_013698285.1 Chloroflexia bacterium
GACCGCGCGGTCACCGCCTGGGCGGCGCGGCGCAACGCCGCCCCCTCGGCCATCGACTGGCAGTTCACGACCGCCGACGCCCGCACCAAACTGCGCCTCCTCTACCCAGCGTATGACGACTGACAGACCACTAGGTCAGCCTCAAGGGACGCATCCCATGCGATGAGCGCTTCCGCGTACTCCTCAGCGCCATCACATGAGCGAACGGTTGAACTGTTAGGGGAACCCTCCGGCGCAGCGTTTTGGCGATCGGCTTCGACGGTCGATCGAGGAGTAGGTGAACCATTTGCAACTCGGTTGGCATGAACTGGGTCACCATTGTCGTCATCCCTGCCAATCATCGAGTCTAGCCGGAACCCTATCGCTTCACGAAACGCCGGGAGCCCCAAGAACGCCCCCGTGCCAGCTACCAGCAACAATATGGTCGCGAATACTACGATCGGAAAGAGACGCGTTCGTAATGGCCGATTCATGCGAGGTGCCGGGAACGGCACGGGCGTGCCCGTCCCAGATGTAGCGAGCGATATTTCCCACGATTCGTTCGTAGGGACTGAGCCCAACTGGCTGCCACAAGCTGCGCAAAATCGGGACCCAGGGACGGAGTGGGCTCCGCATCGAGGACAGTATTGAGCCGGATCGATGGCCACGGGCATCTCCTGAATCATTCGGTGCTGACAGTACCATGGGCGTGCTGTAATCGCTTCAAAGTGCCGGGCCATCCCCATCGGCAGCGAGAGTGATGATCGGCGGTCAGTAGAGACTTGGACAGTACATCCTATCACCCTTCATGAATGCACGTAGCGGTAGGATGCTTCTATTGCGTTAATCATGTAGGTATCCTTCCATCCGTGTCGAAATCCTCTGAACCGTCAAGGCTCTAGATTTAGCATCTCCGGGTGCGCGGGAAGGTGACGTTCCAGGGCGTCCAATCGGCTCTCCCACTCGGTCTCGACCGCTTGGAGCCAGCCGGCGGCCTCGACCAGGGGCCGGGGTGTCAGGCGGTAGTGGCGCTCCCGGCCCCGGTGCTCGACCGCGACCACGCCAGCATCCCTCAGGACGGCCAGGTGTTTGGCGACCGCCTGGCGGGAGATCGGCAGGTCGCCGGCCAACGCGGTCGCCGTCACGGGCGCCTCTGCGGTGATCCGCCCGATCAGGTACCGTCGGGTCGGGTCGGCCAGGGCGACGAAGGTCGCATCCTTGCCGGGCTTGGCGGAGACCGTGTCGGGAGTGTCGCTTGCCACGGGCGAGAGACGTGCGGTGGACGTCACCTCAACTCCCTTCGCGAGTGAGGAAGGTGACCAGTTCGTCCAGCTCGTGCTGCCAACCGCCGATGTTCCCATCGTGGGCCGTGTCGCGGATCGATTCGGGCAGCGCGGCGAAACCGGATTCGACCAGGCGGAGGCGCGTGCCGCCGGGGATCGGTTCCAGGAAAAACTCGACCAGGGTCATCGGCGGTTCCGGCAGGTTCAGGGCCGCACTCCCCTCAGCTTCCCAGCGGAAGGCGAAGCGGGTCGGGGGCTCGACGACCTGGATCACGCAGTTGGCGTCACCGTCGGCGCCGAACCCGAGGTGCATGGCCCCGCCCGGCCGCAGGTCCACCTCGGCGGACTCCCCAAACCACCGGCTCAACTCGGCCGGGTTCGTCAAGGCGGCCCAGACGCGCTCGGGGGGCACGAGCAGGATCCGCTCGGTCTCGATGCGGTCGGCGGCGGCGGTGCTGGTCAGTTCGGCCATCCGGTATCCTCCATCTCTCGCGTATGTGCAATCGCGCGGTTGCGCGTATGTTACGACCGCCACGGCCGACTGTCAACCTCTGGGTTGCGCATGGGGAGCTGGAGGCAGCGGCCAGGACATGTTGTGCACCCGGTCGCCCAGCGCGTATCCTCTCCCCAACGCGTCGAGGGAGACGAGTAGCCAGGCATGAACCGGTCCTCGAGCGAGCCGCCGGGGGTGTGAGGGCGGCGGACCGAAGCCTCGCGAAGACCCTCCCGAGCGCGGGGAAGAACGGCCGTCGTGGTCCCCTCACGGGATGCGTCGGCCCGGTAAGCCCCGCCGGTCGCCCCCGTTAGCGGGCCCCGAGGCCGTCGCACCCGTGGGGTGGGCGGCAAACCGCGGTGGCACCACGAACGCCCCCTCGTCCGCGTGACGATGGGGGCGTCGTGTCTTTTCGGAGAGGTGTCACCGTGTCTCACGTCCCAACGCCGTGCGTCGTCGCGTCGTCCGTCATCCAGTCCCCGGGAGACCGCGACCCGGCGCCTTCGACGCCCCGTTCGCTGTCTGGCGAAACGTTCGCGCGGATCGGCCAGCCGGTCCGGGTCATGGGTTGGGTCCAGCAGGTGCGGCGCCTGAAGCGGGTCAGCTTCCTGATCGTGCGGGACCGGCGCGGCCTGACGCAGGTGGTCGTCGATGACCCGGTCCTGGTCGCCGCGGTCGAGCACCTGGGGAACGAGAGCGTGGTGACCGTGGTCGGGACCGCGATCGCCAGCGATCAGGCGCCGGGCGGGGTGGAGGTGCGGGCCGCCTCGGTCGAGGTGGTGAGCGGGGCCGCGACGCCCCCGTTCGACCTCTTCCGGCCGGCGCTGGACCTGCCGTTGCCCACGCTGCTCGACCACGCCCCGCTGTCGCTGCGGCACAGGAGGCGGCAGGCCACGTTGCGGGTGGCGGCGGCGTCGGTGCACGGGTTCCGCACGGCGCTGGACGCCCGGGAGTTCGTGGCGATCCAGACACCGAAGCTGGTCGAGGCGGCGGCGGAGGGCGGGGCGAACGTGTTCCCGGTGTCGTACTTCGGCCGCCCGGCCTATCTTGCCCAGAGCCCGCAACTCTACAAGCAGATCATGGTCGGGGTCTTCGAGCGGGTCTACGAGGTCGGGCCGGTCTTCCGGGCCGAGCCGCACGACACCCCGCGTCACCTGAACGAGTACGTGTCCCTGGACGCCGAGATGGGGTTCATCGCCGACCATCGCGACGTCATGGCAACGCTGCGGGAGACCCTGGCGGGGATGCTGGGGGCGGTGAGCGAGCGGGCCGGGGCCTGCCTGGACCTGCTCGGGGTCGTGCCGCCGGCGTTGCCGGAGGTGATCCCCAGCGTGTCGTTCGAGGAGGCGCTGGGGATCGTGTCCGCCGCGCTCGGGGAGGACCTGAGGGCAGAACCGGACCTGGCCCCGGCCCACGAGCGGGTCCTTGGGGAGTGGGCCGAGCACGAGCACGGGTCGGCCTGGCTGTTCGTGACCGGCTACCCGATGGCGAA
>JACCVE010000534.1 GCA_013698285.1 Chloroflexia bacterium
GAACAGGTCAGCGAGGTCTTGGACGGGCAGAGCTACGAATCGGCCTCGGTCCAGACCGTGCAGGTCGACGGCGGCAACGGGGTCCAGATCCGGATGCCGGAACTGGGCGAGGGATCGACCGACAAGGCGGACCTCTACGCCGCCGTCCAGGGCGATATCGGCACCTTCACCGAACTGGAGATCAACACCATCGGCGCCTCGGTCGGCGACGCGATCAGGGACCGCGCGGTCCTGGCCGTCGGCCTGGCCTCGGTCGGCATCCTCCTCTTCATCGGCTGGGCCTTCCGGAACACCCAGAACCCATGGCTCTACGGCACCTGCGCCATCGTCGCGATGCTCCATGACGTGCTGCTCGTGGTCGGGATCTTCTCGATCCTCGGCGTGGTCGCCGATGTCGAGATCGACGCCCTCTTCGTCACCGCCCTACTGACCGTCATCGGTTTCTCGGTCCACGACACCATCGTCGTCTTCGACCGGATCCGGGAGAACCTGGCCCGCCACGCCGCTCCGACCTTCGAGGGCGTCGTCGATTACAGCCTAGCCCAGACCCTGGTCCGATCTTTGAATACGTCGTTGACGGTGGTCTTGACCCTCCTGGCCCTCTACCTGTTCGGCGGTTCGTCGACGCGCAACTTCGTCCTGGCCCTGTTGCTCGGGGTGGTCAGCGGCACTTACTCGTCCATCTTCAACGCCAGCCAGCTGCTGGTCGCCTGGGAGACCGGCGAGATCCAGCGCCTCTTCGGCCGCATCACCGGGCGTGGCCCCTCCCGCGGCACCGCCGTGGCGGGCAACCGCTGAACTGGCCGGATTCGCCCGGTCGAGATCGCCCGGCCGGGATGGGCTGATCGGCCGGGAACGCGTGATACACTAGGCCGTCGCGAACGCCGCCCCAGATCCGGGACCGGCGGTTTTTCCACGCGTCGCAACCGAAGCTACGGTGCCCCCGGGTGCCGACCATCCCCGGGACCCGTATGGTCCCGGGGCGAACCATGGCACGCCGGGCCCGGGCACTGGTGCCCACACGTTAGCAGGGGGGGGATGTGGACGAATCGTTGCTCTATAGCATGCCGGTCATCATCTTCGGGATCATCGCGATCGCGTTCGCCAGTTGGCTCGCGCGCGATGTCCTGAGCCGGGACACCGGCACCCCGGCCATGCAGGACATCGCCGCCCGCATCTTCCAAGGCGCCATCGCCTACCTCAACCGCCAGTACCGCACCATCGGCGTCCTGGCCGTCGTCGTCGCGATAATCATGGGCGTCCTCGTCGCCCTGTTCGAGAACGACCACGCCGTCTCCCGGGGCGTGGTGACCTCGCTCTCCTTCCTGATGGGCGCCCTGCTCTCCGGCATCTCCGGCTTCATCGGCATGTACGTCGCGGTCCGCAGCAACGTCCGGACCGCCTCGGCCGCCCAGCGCTCGCTCGGTGAGGCCCTCACCGTGGCCCTGCGGGGCGGCGCGGTGACGGGCTTCCTGATCATCGCGATGGGCTTGCTCGGCGTCCTGGCCGTCTACGGCATGGTCTACACCGTCGCCGACGGCGAGTTCGCCGCCGTGGCCGAGACCCCGTTCTGGATCGTCGGCTTCGCCTTCGGGGCCAGCTTCGTCGCCCTCTTCGCCCAGCTCGGCGGCGGTATCTACACCAAGGCCGCCGACGTCGGCGCCGACCTGGTCGGCAAGGTCGAGGCGGGCATCCCCGAGGACGACCCCCGCAACCCGGCCGTGATCGCCGACCTGGTCGGCGACAACGTCGGCGACTGTGCCGGCCGCGGCGCGGACCTCTTCGAGTCCTCCGCCGCCGAGATCATCGGCGCCATGATCCTCGGCGTGGCCCTGTTCCGGGCCTCCGGCGGCGACGCGAGCTCCCGCGATGTCGCCTGGATCTTCTTCCCCCTCGTGGTCGGTGCCTTTGGCCTGCTGGCCTCGCTGGCCGGCGTCCTCGCCGTCCGCCCTCCGACCACGCCGAAGGACCCGATGGCCGAGCTGAACCGGGGCTACTACGTCGTCTCGGCCCTCTCCGCCGTCTTTCTGGTGATCGTCTGCTTCTGGATGCTCCCCTACGGCGCCCTGCCGTTCGCCATCTGCGGCATCATCGGCATCCTGACCGCGATCGCGTTCGTCTACATAACCCAGTACTACACCTCCACGGCCTACCGCCCGGTGAAGACCATCGCCGAGGCCTCCAAGACCGGCGCCGCGACCAACATCATCTCCGGCATCGCGGTCGGCTTCGAGACCACCGCCGCCCCGGCACTCAC
>JACCVE010000553.1 GCA_013698285.1 Chloroflexia bacterium
GCCATCCTCGGGTCGAGCGCGGCCAGTTCGGCGCCCGTGACCGGCAGGGCCGGAGGCCGGGCCGTCATCGGCGAGATCGCCGGGACCGGCCCTGATCGGCCGGCCCCGGCCGCGTTCCCCGCTGCCGAGAGTCGTCCGGCCATCAGCGGCACGCAGAGCGAGCCCTGGCAGGCGCCCATCCCGGCCCGGGTCCTCCGCTTGACGTCGTTGACGCTCGCCGCGCCGCCCCGGATCGCCCCGTCGATCGCGCCGGTCAGGATGCCCTCGCAGCGGCAGAGCACCGTCGCCGCCGCGAGTGGCACGGGCGTGGTCGCGGCGATCATCGCCCGGTCGCGGCCGGGGTCCAGGCGACCGAGGGCGGCACGTTCCTCGTCGATCACACCGGCGCCTGCCCCGGCGGCGACCACCCCGGCGAGCCGCCCCTCCCTGGCCGCGACCGCCTCCGAACACGGCCCGGCCGCGTCGCCGACCACGAACAGACCCGCGACCGTCGTCCGGCCGTCCCCATCGACCACCGGCACGAACCCGCCCGGACCGGACCGGACATCGCAGCCAGCCATCTGGGCCAACGTGAAGCGGGCCTGGCGACCGCCATCCAGGATCACCCGGTCGCAGGCGACGGTCTCCCCGCCGGCCCGGATCGCCGTGACCCGGTCCGGCCCGATTATCTCCGCGCCGATGGCAGCGACGCGGGCGACGACCGTGACCCCGGCCGTGCGCAACGAGAGGTCGAGCGACGCGTCCGGCTCGGGCACGGCCGACACGATCGCCACCCGGGCCCCGGGCACGATCTCGTCGCTGGTCAGCACCGCCCTGGTCTCTGCCGGGGTCAGGGTGCCCGGCAGGTGCCAGCCGGGGATGGGGCAGGGCCGGTCGGTCGAGCCGGTGGCGACGATCACCGCCCGGGGCCGCACGGTCCAGGTGGCCCCGTCTCCGGTCGCGGCGACCGTGAGGTCCGGGAAGAGCCCCCAGACGCGGGTCCCGCCCCGGACGGTCACCCATCCCCGGCCGGAGGGTGGAACCCCATCCTCTGGGGAGAGTGGACGTTCGGCCAGGAATAGCACCGTCGCCCCCGCGCGGGAGGCGGCGATCGTCGCCCCCAGGCCGGCCGGGCCGGAGCCGATCACCACCACGTCGAACGCGTCCCCGACCGGCCTCTCGCCCATCCTGTTCGCCCCCATGGCTGTCTGGTCTCGTCCGTCCGGGGAGGGATCATGGCAGCCCGCCCCGCCCCGGTCAACCGGTCCAGGACAGCGCGCGGCGGCAGCGATCTGGCGCCCCCTGGCGGGTGAGCCGGAGCGGTAGGGAGCGTGGGGGGCGGTGCTATACTCCGGCCGTCATCGTCATCGTCATCGTCAGAGCACGAGCGGTCACCGGAGGGAATCGGGATGGTAGGCGTGAGCGAGCGGGTCGGGACCAACGGGCACGGCGCCGGCGCGGCGGTCGCCGACGCGGCGGCCATCGACGACGTCAGCCCCGCCTCCCAGATCGAGCGGGACGCCCTCGACCACGTCTGGATCCACAGCAGCGGCTGGTCCGACCTGGCCGACAAGGGGAACCTGCGGGTCTTCGAGCGGGCCGAGGGCTCGACCCTCTGGGATGTCCAGGGGCGCGAGTACTTCGACGGCATCTCCGGCCTCTGGGTGGTCAACGCCGGCCACGGCCGGGCCGAGATCGCCGAGGCGATGGCGACCCAGGCCCGCAAGCTGGCCTACGTCTCCTCCGCCTCGTTCACCAGCGCCCCGGCCGCCCGCCTGGCCGACATGCTCGCCGAGCTGACCCCCGGCGACCTGAACCGCTTCTACTTCTGCGCCGGCGGCTCCGAGGCTGTCGAGACCGCGATGAAGATCGCCAAGCAGGTCCAGGCCATGCGCGGCTTCCCCCGCCGCTACAAGGTGATCGCCCGCCGTGGTTCCTACCACGGCATGACCATGGGCGCGATGAGCCTGACCGCCATCCGCAACGAGGCCTACTTCGGCCCCTTCATGTACGGCGTCTCCCACGTCCCCCACCCGAATCGCTACCGCTCCGACTTCGGCGTCGAGGGCGAGCAGGCCGACATCATGGCCGCCCGCTACGTCGAGCAGGAGATCGAGAACCAGGGCCCGGAGACGGTCGCCTGCGTGATCGGGGAGCCCATCTCCTCCGCCGCCGGGGTCCACGTCCCGGGCAAGGTCTACTGGCAGATGCTGCGCGACATCTGCGACCGGCACGGCGTCCTGCTGATCTGCGACGAGGTCATCAACGGCTTCGGTCGCACCGGCACGATGTTCGCGATCGAGAAGTACGGCATCGTGCCCGACATCATGACGGTCGCCAAGGGCCTCTCCTCCGGGTACGCCCCCATCGGCGCGGCCATTGTCCGCGACGCCATCTACGAGACGTTCCAGGAGAAGGGCGAGGTCGCCCTCGGCCACCTGCTGACCTTCGGCGGCCACCCCGTCTGCGCCGCCGCCGCGGTCAAGAACCTGGAGATCTTCGCTGACGAGGGCCTGGTCGCCCAGGCCGCCGAGAAGGGCGAGTACCTCGCCGCCCGGCTGGAAGACCTCCGCGCCCACCCGACGGTCGGCGACGTCCGCGGCGTCGGGCTGTTGCACGCCACCGAACTGGTCCGGGACAAGGCCACCAAGGCCTCCTTCCACAAGGACTCCCCGTTCACCAAGCGCGTCGCCCAGCTCGTCATGGATCGTGGCCTGATCACCCGGGTCTGGAACGTGATCCACTTCGCCCCGCCGCTGGTCGCCACCCACGCCGAGATCGACCGGATGGTCGAGATCGTCGACGAGTCCCTGACCATCGCCGAGGGCGAGTTCGCCGCGGAGATCAGCGCCTAGCGCGCTCCTCCGGCCTGACCCCTGGAAACGTCCTCCCCGCGGCACCACCGAAGGCGCCCGAGAACGCCCTGGCAGCGACGCGTGTCCGTCCCCCCGGGGCATCGCGCGAGCCTGACCAGGCGCCGGGGCGAATCGGATGCTCTGGCATCCCCGTGTCCCGGCCCGTGTCGACCGGGTTCGGCACACGCGTGGGACGCCGGACCACATCGACTCCGCGGCGAGGACCGTGTCGGTCCTCAGGCTCCGAGCACGTCCATGTGGAATGTCCCCGTCGCGTGAACGGCGGTATGAGAGAGGGTGTCCGGGCCGTCGTTGCGGAAGCGGTGTGGCACCCCGGACGGGATCACGATCAGGTCGCCAGGCCCGCCTTCGGCCGTTTCGTCACCGACGGTATAGGTCCCGCGCCCGGAGTGGACGATGATGAGTTCTTCATAGTCATGCCGATGGAGGGGCGCTCCTTGTCCCGGAAGGGTATCTCCCAGGATCACCGTCAGGTGGTTCAGACCGAAGAAATGGCCTTCGAACATGTGACGTCCCGTCAAGATCTGGGGGAGATCCCCAGTCCGGACCACCGACCGCGTCATCCTGCCCCTCCGAACTCGGCACGGGATCAATCGTCCCCGATTGGCAACACCACTGCCGCGGATCCCTCGCCCCAGGTGCGGTCATGATACGGGGCCCCGAGGCAACTCGCCCCGATCGCGTTCCCCAGCGGCATCCCGCCGCCGCGATGGGGCCCCCCGGGCGTCCTCCCGGGCCACGGGGGCGCGGCGCTCCGATACTTCCCCGGTGACTCCGACGGTCGAGTGATCATCCCGATCCCGTATCAGGCCCCCAATATCCTCCGGATCTGCCCATCGTGGTCGACGCCCGGCGAGGCCTCGTGCGAGCGGGCATAGGCCACGATGAACCCTGCCGCCAGGATCGCTGGGACGGCCACGACGAGCAGGGCCGGGACCAGGCCGATCCGGGGTTGGAGCACGGGGGAGAGGGCTA
>JACCVE010000556.1 GCA_013698285.1 Chloroflexia bacterium
CCCCCGCGTCCACCGCTTCGGCGAACTCGCTCGCCACCACCGTCGCCGCCGGCTCGTCCTTCGCGATCTCGCCCGCCAGGTTCGGTCCCGAGAGTGCGCAGCACCGTTCCCAGACGACCTCACCGAGTTCTGCCGCGATGACCCCGGTCATCGTCAGCAGTGTCCCCTCCTCGAAGCCTTTCGTCGCGCTCACCAGCGTCGCGTCCCCCACGTGTGGCGCGATCCGGCGGACGGACTCCCGCACCGTTTGGCTAGGCACCACCACGATGACGATGCCCGCGCCGGCCAGACAGCGCTCCACGTCGGCGGAGATGAGGATCGTTTCCGGAAGCCGGTACCCGGGCAGCCTGCGGCGGTGTTCCCTCGTCCGGGAGACGACCTCCGCCTCGGCGGGGTCGCGGACCCACAACCGGGCCCGGCCCCCGGCCCGGTCGATCAGCAGGGCCAGCGTCGTCCCCCAGGCGCCGGAGCCGACGACCGCGACTGGCCGCGAATGGCTCATCCTTCCTCCCATCCCGGCACAGACGGTCTCGCGGCCCCGCGGCGACTGAAGGCCGCGGCCGGGACCCGGCCGGTTCCCCGTCCGGACCACACCACCGGTCTGCCGGTTCCGGCCATAATACCGCCCGGGATCATCGTCTCTCGTCCCTGACCGACAGCGCTCGACCCACCTGCTCACCCGACCCGAAGGACAGCACCATGGACACCCAGCCCGGCACCGAAGCCACGGTCCTCGACGCCTCCGCGATCCAGCGGATCATCCCCCATCGTTACCCGTTCCTGTTGATCGACCGCATCGTCCACTTGGAGGCTGGCGTGCGCGCGGTCGGGATCAAGAACGTCACGATGGGCGATGGCTTCTTTCAGGGCCATTTCCCCGGCTACCCCGTGATGCCCGGCGTCCTGATCGTCGAGGCGATCGCCCAGGTCGGTGCCGTCGCCCTGCTCTCGCTGCCGGAACTGGCGGGCCAGATCGCCTTTTTCGCCGGCATCGACGATGTTCGCTTCAAGCGGCAGGTGATCCCCGGTGACACGCTCCGGCTCGAGGTCGAGATCGGCAAGGTGCGTCGCGGCGTCGGCACCGGCACCGGGATCGCCACGGTCGATGGCGTCGTCGCCTGCCGGGGCTCATTCATGTTCGCCATGGCACCGGCCCCCGGCGGGGATGACGCGGCGAACGATCCCACGTCGTGACACCGGCCCCGTCTCACGCGCTCGCCGGGAATACCGAGCGGGTATGCTTCGCATCGTTGTCGCCCCCGGGTCATCGTTCCCGGAAGATGGCCAGCGCGGCCGGCGGATAGTCAGGAGCGACGGCGGTGGCTGCATCGGGTCGAGTGATCGGGATCGTCCTCATCGTCGCCGGGCTGGTTCTCGGTGTGGCCGTCACCGCCTACCTGGTCCTCGGCAACCGGGAAGGGAACCTGACCGGGAGCGCCGCCGTCTTTGGCATCATCCTGCTCTTTGGGGTCCTCATCTTACCGATGCTCGGGGGCGGCGTCTTCCTCCTGATCCGCGGCCAGTCGGAAGCGAAGGACCTGGCGGAAGTCGCGCAGGAACGCCGCCTGCTCGACATCGTCAAGACCCGGGGCACCGTGACGATCGAAGACTTGGTCCTCGACCTGCAGACCAGCCGCGACGCCGTCCAGGCCGATCTCTATGACCTCGTCGGCCGGGGCCTGTTCACCGGCTACGTGGATTGGGACAAGGGCCAACTCCACTCGGTCGAGGCCAAGCAGTTGCAGGGTCGCCAGAACTGCCCGAACTGCGGCGGCGAGGTCGAACTGGCCGGTAAGGGCCTGATCAAGTGCCCGTACTGCGGCGCGGAGATCTTCTTGTAGTCCGACTCGATCGACAGCACCACGCACTATCCCGAGGCCCCACCCAGGAGGAGACCATGGCCAATCGTTTCGACGCCCGCTCGACCCGAAATGGTGATGATGACACCGCGACGCGGGCCGAGGCCCGGCTCGGGGGCCTCCTCGACCGCGTCCCCGGCTATCGCGGCTATCGGGACAAGGAAGACCGGCGGGACGCCGACCGGGCCGTGCGCGAATCGGTCGGCTCGTCTCTCGACGCCGCCGCGGCCCGCGTCCAGGCGGTCGCCTCCGACCTCGCCACCCGGCGCCGGATCCGTGAGGTCGGACCCGTCGATGGTTGGGTCCGCGCCCTCCAGTCACTAGCCCAACGCGTTCGACTCGCCCCGGCGGGGTACGGTGGCATCTTCACCGACCGGAACATCGACGCAATAGCGCTCGACCAGATCCGGCAATTCGACGAGGGCCTCCTGGCCGAGGTCGCCCGGGTCGAAGACCCGATCGAGGCCCTGGAGGCGGCCCTGGTCGCCGAGGGGGACCTCGCCGCGCCGGTGAACGACGGGATGGTGGTGACGCGCTCGTTGGCCACCCGCTTCGACGCCCGGGAAACGGTTTCGACCACTGGTGAGGCCCTGCCGGAGACGAGGGTCCGCGAAGTCCTCTCTGTCCCGGTCGACCCATCCCCGCCAGCCGCGTGGGAGCTCGACGACGGGACCGCCCTCTCCGTGACCGGGGACGACTTCGTGGTCGACGCCAGGATCGACATCGAAGCCGGTCCCGTGTCGATGCGCCTCTTCCGGCTCGCCCGCGGCGCGAGCGAAGCGTGGCTGATGGTCACCGCCGGATCCCCGGCCGAGATGGCCTACCTGCGGGCGGTGCCGGTCCCGACGTCGGTTCCGGCGCCCGGAGCCGGGACGCCCGGGACGGCGGAATTGATCGGGGTAGGCGGGTCGTCCGGCGTCCGCCCCGTCACCCTCTCGCTCGACGGTGACGACGCACCCGGCGGCCAGCGAACCGTCCGGCTGACCTGGTCCGGGGACGAGGCGATGGTCCTCTCCGGCCCCTCCGTCGAGCCAAGTGAGGTCGAGATCTACGGCCTGCCCAGCCTCGAGCCGGGCGACGACTGACCGACGGCCACGCCGCCTCCCGCGAGCGTGGTACAACACTGGCGACAATGACCCGGGACGGGCACGACCCGTCCATGGGGACCCGAGTCAGACCGGACTGCCGCCGGGCATCGAACCGCCAAGGAGGACCAGCGCATGGGCATCATGGACCGCGTCAACCGCCTCGTCCGCGCCAATGTCAATGAGATGATCGACCGGGCCGAAGACCCCGAGAAGATGATCGACCAGATCCTGCGTGACATGCAGAACAGCATCACCTCGGCCCGGGCTCAGGTCGCATCGATGATCGCCCAGGAGAAGGAACTTGAGGCGGATGTCGAGGAGACCACCCGCCTGGCCGGCGAATGGGGCTCCAAGGCCCGCCGCGCGGTCGACGCCAGCAAGGACGACCTGGCTCGCGAGGCCCTGCGCCGCAAGCGGGACAACGAGGAGAACGCCGGCGTCTATAGCCAGCAGTTGCAGTCCCAGCAACAGGTGGTCGAGAAGCTGAAGAGCCAACTGCGCCAGCTCGAGGCCAAGTACCAGACCACGATGAGCCAGCGGGATAGCATGATCGCCCGCCAGCGCCGGGCCCGCGCGCAGCACCAGGTCTCGGAGACGCTCTCGACCTTCTCTCCGCTCGACCCCACCTCCGAGTTGGACCGGATGGAACGGAAGATCCGGAGCCAGGAGGCCCAGGCCGCCGCGATCACCGAGATGAGCGAGGACTCCTTCGACGCCCAATTCCGCGAACTCAGCGTCGATGACGACATCGAGCTAGAACTGGCCGCCCTCAAGGGAGGCACGCCCGCCCTCGACTCCGGCGCCGACCGGGCCGGGGTCATGCTCGGGGGCGGCTCGGAAGACGCCGGGATGGCGTCGGGCGGGTCGATCTCCGACCCCGATACCGAGATGCCGGAACGTCCCGCTGGCACCCCTGCATAGACCCTGAACCCGAACCACGGCGGACCCACCCCAGGAGACGTACGCATGGCGATCCTCGATCTGATCGAACATCCCGATGAACGGTCGAACGAGATCGTCCACCGCGAACCGGAGCGGGGTGC
>JACCVE010000563.1 GCA_013698285.1 Chloroflexia bacterium
GCACGACCGCACCCGTCCGGACACGTCACGTTCGATCGCGCACCGGTCCCGCCGGTCGGTGCTCAGGGGGCTGGGCGGCGGGACCTTCGCCGCGCTGGGTCTCGGCGGTCTCGGCCGCGCCGCCACCTGGGGGGCCACCGCCTCGCCGCTCCTCTGGCAGCGTGACGTGGTCTATGGGGAAATCTCCGGCCAGCCGCTGCTGCTCGACATCGCCTCCCCGCCACCCCGCGGCACGCCCCGCCCGGCGGTGATCCTGATCCATCCCGGGGGATTGGTGGCCGGCGACCGGTCGTTCCTCGCCGATCACGTCCCGCTGTTCGCCGGGGCCGGCTACGTCGCCGTCAACATCGCGTACCGACTCTTCTCTGAACAGGACGGCACGAACCCTTGGCCCGCCCAACTCGACGACGCCCAGCGGGCGGTCCGGTGGGTCCGGGCGAACGCCGGCACCCTGGGGGTCGACCCGACGCGCATCGGCGCCTTCGGCCATTCGTCCGGGGCGCTGCTGGCCGCGCACCTGGGGACGCGCGAGACCCGCGACGACCCCGGCGCCGACGTTGGCGCCGACGTTGGCGCCGACCTCGGCGACCACTCCAGCCGGGTGACGTGCGTGGTCGATGTCGCCGGGAAGATGGACCTGACGCTCGCGTCCCAGGACGCGGCGATGACCCCGCGCACCGTCGCCCTGCTTGGCGGCACGGTCGATTCCCCACCGGAGCACGCCGTCCTGGGCGACTTCTCCCCCGTCACCTGGGTCGACGGGGAGACCGTGCCCTTCCTGATCCTGCACGGCACCGGGGATACCCTGTGCCCAATCGCGCAGTCCCGGCGGATGGTGACGGCCCTGCAGGAGGCCGGCCGCGAGATCGTCGCCGCCGAGTTCCCGACGCTGAACCACTACACGATCCTCGACTGGGCGGTGATCGGGCCAGAGACGCTCGCCTTCCTGGGGCGGCACCTGCACCCTGAGGAGTCGTGGGGCGTGGGAGTCGCGGTCCGGTGAAAGATCACCCCTGGGGACTCCGGTGACGTGAAGGTGCCGATCGCTACCGCGGGCGACGATGATCCCGTCCGCCGACTGGGCACCCGAGGCCAGCAGGGCCTAATCAACGTCCGCCATGCCTACCGCGGCCCCACCAATACTCCAAGTGCCCGATCGCCCACCAGGTGCCTCCTGGCTGAGAGGGATGCTGGAATACGCCAAACTCGTCGAAATCATCCCCTCTCTCCTGATCCAAACCGACCCGCCAGAGATCGCGGTGTTCACGGCGAACGGGGGCATCGTCGGCCCAGAGGTTCATCGCACCGCCGGCGGGAGGTGGGAGATGGTCGATCCCCGGACCTCCATGCTGACCCTGGTGACGGCAGCGACTCGGGCGGGGCCGGCAGCTAGGTTGTCGTCCGGGGCCCGCGCGAGGTCGATGCGTCCGGTGGTGCCTGGACATGTGCCCGCACGTTCACGGTCGTGGGCGCGGACAGCTCGGCGCTGGATGTGGTGCCCGCCTGGGTGCCCGCGGCGGCGACACCCGGCGCCTGACGGCTCGGCGGGCTACGCGCGGCGGGCCGGATGGGTGGCCCGGCCCGTCGCCGTGCGAGGCAAGGGGAGCGCGTCCGTTCGATCGCGCGGTCATTGACGGTCGGGCACGGCAGGCCTATACTTTGCCGCGCCGTGACATGGTGCTGGCCCAGGTGGCGAAACGGCAGACGCGCTAGCTTGAGGGGCTAGTGCCCGCAAGGGCGTGAAGGTTCAAATCCTTTCCTGGGCACCGGCGCACCGTTCCATGGCAGGTCCCGCCCGATGCCGGGCGATTAGCTCAGTTGGAAGAGCGCCACGTTTACACCGTGGATGTCAGAGGTTCGAGCCCTCTATCGCCCACCCGGGGGACAGGTCCCCGGAGACATCACCAGTCCCGCCAAGGTAGCTCAGTTGGTAGAGCTCACGACTGAAAATCGTGCGGTCGGCAGTTCGAGTCTGCCCCTTGGCACCAAGATCCGGTAGGCATCGCGGCCGGTCCCCAACGACCCCCGAGAGCGGGCGACCCACAGTGATGGGTCGCCCGGTTCTTTTGTTGCGGCGGAGCCAGCGCTGACCATCCCGACGCGGGCGCACACCGACATCGCCGCCACGACCACCGCATGGTCGCGACGATACGTCGGCCCGCTCGCGATCTGCCGTGATGTCCCGATGCCCGGGACCCCGCGCGGGGACCGCCCGGATGTCGGATGCGCCGGGCCGGATGTGGGGGACAGGCGCCACCTATTCCTGGCCGGGGGCTCCTTCCTCCACGGGAAGGTCGGCGCGTTCGCCCCACTCGTTCCAGGAGCCGTCGTAGTTGGCGCCGTCGCCGTAGCCGAGGCGATGGAGGGCGAACAGGACGCCGGTGGCGGTGACACCGCCGTTGCAGTAGGCGATGACCGGGTCAGCGGGGGCGATGCCCGCCGCCTCGACCACGGCCCGTTGGTCGGGGAGCGATTTCCAACGGCCATCGGCCTCGACCAGGGCCTTCGACGGCAGGTGGATGGCGCCGGGGATGTGGCCGCCACGGGGGCCGCGGCGGGTCGCGCCGGTGTACTGCTCGCGATCCCGGGCGTCGATGATGCGGGGGGCGGGCGGCCCCGGGTGTCCGACCGTCGCGGCGAGGTCGTCTACCCCGGCGCGGAGGGCGGGCACGAGACGCGGGGTAAAGGCGGCGGCCGGAACGGTCGGCAGGTCGGTCGTGACGGGGCGCCCGGCGGTGACCCAGCCATTCCACCCTCCGTCGAGGACGGCGACGCGATCGTGGCCGTGGTAGCGGAGGGCCCACCAGAGGCGGGTGGCGAAGTGGCCGCCGGTATGGTCGTAGGCGACCACGGCGCTCTCCGGACCGATGCCGCGTTCCGCCATCGCCCGGGCGAACGTGTCCGCCGGGGCAATCTGGGCGGGCACCGGGTCATCCGGGTCGATGATGTCGGCGGTCCAATCGACGTAGGTCGCGCCGGGGATGTGTCCGGCATCGTACTCGTCGCGGGCACCCAGGTACTCGGCCCGCTGGCGCCCCCCGCCGAGGTCGGTGGTCCGGACATAGCCCCGGATATCGACCACTCGTAGGTCGGGATGGCCGAGGTGGGCCGCGAGCCAGTCGCCATCGACCAGGGCATCGGGGAGGGTCAAGATGCCGTCGCCCGCGCCGGTGATCGGCGGATGGCCCTCGTCCTGCCCCATCCCGGGACCGCCTCGTTCACCCATCCATGTCTCCCCCTTGGTCAACGCATCGGTCGCGTGATCGGCCGCCATGCCTGGACGCGCCAGTATGGCACGCGATCCGGCGGGACCCGGGGAGCATGAGCCGCGTCCGGGCGGGGCCGCGAGGACGGCCGTCGGCCCGGTGGCCCGCCGGGACCGGTCGGCTATCCTGGACCGCTCATGGCCAGGAGAGGCGAGGCCGAACGCGCGGACGTGATTGGGGGAAACACGAGCGATGAACGTCCTCTCGATCCAATCGTCGGTCGCCTACGGGCACGTCGGGAACAGCGCGGCGACCTTCCCGCTCCAGCGGCTGGGGATCACGGTCTGGCCGGTGAACACGGTCCACTTCAGCAACCACACCGGGTATGGCGCCTGGCGGGGGCCGGTGCTGCCGGCGGACCAGATCGCCGACGTGATCGAGGGGATCGCGGAGCGGGGGGTGCTGGGGACGTGCGACGCGGTGCTGAGCGGCTATCTCGGCGACGAGTCGATCGGGCGGGTCGTGCTCGACGCGGTGGCCCGGGTGCGGGCGGCGAACCCGGCGGCGACGTATTGCTGCGACCCGGTGATCGGCGATGCCGGGCGGGGTGTCTTCGTCCGGCCCGGCATCCCGGAGTTCTTCCGCGACCACGCGGTCCCGGCGGCGGAGGTCGTGACCCCGAACCAGTTCGAGCTGGACTTCCTGGCCAGGGGGACGGTGGCGACGCTGGCCGATGCCCTGGCGGCGGCCGACCGGGTGCGGGCGACGGGACCACGGGTGGTCCTGGTGACGAGCCTGGCGCGCGAGGATGCCCCGGAGGGCGTGGTCGAGATGCTGGCGGTGTCGGGGGACGGCGCGTGGCTGGTGGAGACGCCGCTGTTGCCGGTGTCGGTCAACGGGGCCGGAGACGCGGTCTCCGCCCTGTTCCTGGCCCACCTAAGCCGGGAGACAGACCCGGGGGTGGCCCTGTCGAAGGTGGCCTCCTCGATCTTCGCGGTGCTCGAACTGACGGCCGAGCGGGGGGCACGGGAGATCCAGCTCGTCGCGGCGCAGGAGCAGATCGCGCACCCGCCGGACCGGTTCCCGGCGCGGCGGGTCGGGCGGTAGACGGAAGTCGGAAGTCGAAAGCCGGGAGCCGGGCGTCGGGAGTCGGGAGTCGGGAGTCGGGAGTCGGAAGAATATGTGGTCGAGGTGTTCGCCGGGGTGCGGTCGTTGCCACAAGGCGGCGATGCGACTCTGGTGAACGGATTGTCCTCCTTGGTGCCGCCGGGTGTACCGTGATCCGATGGATACGTGATGCGTCCGTACGAAGCCGCACGCCGGGAGTCGCTTCGGTAGCGACGACGGGCGGGACTCTGAACGCAACGATCGTGACGATCTCCCGGCCACCGCACCATACGCTGTGAGTGTGTCCCGGTCGTGGGAATGAGCGTTCCGGGATCGTCCGGGGGCACCGCGACATCGGGGAACGTGCGATCGGAGTTCGGGTGATGGAGATGGGAATCCGGATCTTGCCGTTGCCGGAAGCGTACCTGGTGCGGGTGCGGGAGGAGGGGCTGGATGCCCAGGGGCAGCCGGTGCGGCGGTTCGTCTCGGCGGGGGGCGACCCGTGCCGGGACGCGTTGCGGCGGTCCCGGCCGGGGGAAGAGG
>JACCVE010000585.1 GCA_013698285.1 Chloroflexia bacterium
ACTGACGATGCTCCTCATAGCCGGCGACTCCTCGGCAACCAGCCCGCCCGCTGGAGCAGTGCGACCAGCCCACCGGGGATGAAGAGGACCACCAGCACGATCAGTCCACCGAAGACGATCTGGTAAGCATTCGGGTCGCGGGACCAGACTTCCTCGGACACGAGGGTCAAGACCACCGCGCCGATGATCGGCCCGATCACCGTCCCCTGGCCGCCGAGCATCGAGGTCGCGATGGCCCGGATGCTCCAGATCACCGCGAAGAACGTCGGCGGGTCGATGTACCCCGTCTGCCGGGCGTAGATGGCCCCGGCCGCGCCGGGGAAGAACGAGCTGAGCACGAAGGCACCGAGCTTGTGAGCGGTCGTGTTGATGCCCATCGCCCGGGCGGCACCCTCGTCGTCCCGAATGGCGAGCAGCCGCAACCCGAAGCGGGAGGTGGCCACGGCGTAGGAGACCAGGGCGACGGTCACGGCCAGGACCAGCATCGCGTAGTAGTTCGTTAGCCGTTCACTCCGCTCGTAGAGGATTGGCAGGAAGACGCCGGACCCGCCGAAGGTGACCGAATCCCAGGCCGTGACGATGATGCTGGCCAGCTCGGTCAGCCCGAGCATGGCCACCGCGAAGTATGGACCGCGCAGGCGCAGGGTCGGGTAACCGATCACCAGCGCGATGGCGGCAGTCGCCAGCCCGCCCGCGAGCACGGCGACGTACCAGCTCGCCGCCTCGTGGTAGATCAGCAGACCGCCGACGTAGGCACCTATCCCGAAGAACCCGGCGTGGCCGAACGAGACGTACCCGGTGAACCCGGAGATCAGGTTCCAGCTCGACGCCAGGCAGACCGTCAGCAGGACCGTGATCGCGAGCGAGATGGTGTAGTCGCTGGCGTTCATCGGCAGGAACGCCATCGCCCCGGCCGCCACCGCGAGCAAGACACCGTAGATCGCGCCGACCCATCGCTCCCAACGGGGCAGGGGCCGGGTGACGACGCGCGGCGTGCCCGCCTCTGATTCACCCTCGCCGGCCGGTGGCAACGGCGTCTCGATGACCGTGTCACCGCCAGGTGTCATCGCGCCGTTCGACCGGCGCACGGGCACCTGGTCCGGCACCATGGAGGGAGAGATCCCAGACGACCCCGCGCTCATTCTTTGACCCCGAAGAACCCGCTCGGCCTCAGCAACAGGACGAGGACCAAAGCGGCGTACGAGACGCCCTGGGCGATCTGGGTGTCGGTCCAGTAGGCCGCCAGGGTCTCCCCCACCCCGAGGACCAGCGCCCCGGCGAAGGCACCGCCGAAGGAGCCCAGGCCCCCCAGCACGATGATCGCGAACGCCTTGCCGATGAACATCCGCCCCATCTCGGGATAGATCGAGAAGATCATCGCCACCAGCGAGCCCGCGATCGCCGCCAGCGCCGCGCCGAGCGCGAAGGTCATCAGGCGCACCTGGCGGACGTCGACGCCGCAGACCTCCGCCACGTCCGGCTGCTGGCTGGTGGCCCGGATCGCCTTGCCGAAGCGAGATCGCTGCAAGAAGAGGTAGACGGCCCCCGTCACGGCCAGGGCGACGGCGAACGCCAGCAACCGGGACCGCGAGAACGCCAGCTCACCGACACCGAATGACCCGGACAGGAACGGGACTGACCGGAAGTTCGCGGTGAACCGGTTGAGGGCGATGCCCTGCAGCAGTGTCGAGAGCCCGAACGTGAGCAGCAGGGACGAGAGCAGCGGCTGGCCGACCACCCGCTCGATCAGGAACTGCTGGAAGAGAAGGCCCAGTCCGAAGAGCAGCGCCGCCGAGATGGGCAGCGTGATGAGGGGGTTCACGCCCCAGCCGTCGTAGAGGGCGAAGGTCACATAGGCACCGAGCATCATCAGCTCGCCGTGGGCAAGGTTGATGATGCGCATCACGCCGAAGATCGTGTTTAGCCCGGCGGCGAAGATCGCGTAAACGCCGCCGAGCAGCAAGCCGCTGACGACGACCTGGAGGATATCCATCAGCGGGCGCCGGGTGCGCCGCGCGGTCCAGATCGACCAGGACATGATGTCCCGACCTGTTGGGGTCGGATGATCATGGGC
>JACCVE010000591.1 GCA_013698285.1 Chloroflexia bacterium
CGGCGCCGTGCGGGATGGATCTGGGAGGCGAACACGCCTGTAGGGGCGCCGCTTGCCGCGCCCGTTCCAGGTACGTACAGACAAGATTAGGCAAACCGTTAGGTGAATCGGCGCGGCAACCAGCGCCCCTACGATCGTTCGTGTCATATCCGAACGGTGTGACCTATGGCCACCGGCCGCGCCAGCATCCCCGGTGGCGGGTATGCTGCGAGGGGCGGGCCATGGGGGCTGGACACCCGGTCAGTCGTCCCATCATGGGCTCTTGACACCTTCACGGATCGGGCGGGACACGATGCCGGGACGACGACCCAACCTGACGCGGCGTGGGCTCTTCCGGGGCATGGCCGGGGGCGCCGCCCTGCTCGGCGCCGGTGTCCCCGGCCATGCCGCCGCGTCCTCGTCGCGCGTTCTCCAGGTCGAACCGCCGCCGGAGGTCCCCCGGGCCGAGACTTTGGTCGTCTGCGCCGCCGACCACGCCTTCGCCTTTGGCGACGCCGGCTGGATGAACCCATTTCTCCCCGGCATGAGCCAGTCCGGCGTCCAGTTCGCCTTCGAGCCGCTCGCGATGTATCACGTCCTGACCGGCGAGACCGTCCCCTGGCTCGCCGCTGAGTGGGCCTACGACGACGATGCGACCGAACTGACCGTCGGCCTCCGGCCCGGCATCACCTGGAGCGATGGCCGTCCCCTGACCGCGACCGACGTCGTCGCCACCCTCCGGCTCCTGCGCGACGGTCCGGCCAGCCTCCGTGCCGCCGCTGCCGTCCAGGACCGTTTCCTCGAAGCGCGGGCCTCCGACGACCTCACCGTCCTGCTCCGGTTCCGGAACGCCGACCCCCGCTTCTTCCACGACGTCCTCGCCGCCGCCGGCGACCGGGCACTGCCGATCGTGCCGGCCCACGTCTGGGCCGAACAGGACCCAGAGACGTTCCGCAACATCGACCCGGAACAGGGCTGGCCCGTCGTCTCCGGCCCCTATCGCCTGGTCGCCGACTCGGCCGACGGGCGCCTCTGGGACCGCCGCGACGACTGGTGGGCGGCTACGACCGGCTTCCAGACACTCCCCGCGCCGCGCCGCATCCTCTGGCGGCCTCGCTACGACGATTCCCACCTGGCCCGCCTGGCCGTCGATGCTGAGGTCGATACCACCCCACCCCTCACCCCATCACGGATCGCCACCGCGCTGTCCATCGCCCCGTCCCTGACCAGCCCGACCGGTGCCGAGCCGCCCTTCGGTGCCGTCGATTGGCGCCCCCTAGTCCTCGGCTTCAATGCCCAGTTGGCCCCGTGGGATGACCCCGCCATGCGCCGCGCCGCCAATCACGCCATCGACCGCGCCGAGCTGGTCCGGGCGGGGGAACTGGGCCGGGGCCAGGCCGCCACCCTGCCGTTCCCGGACTTCCCGGCGTTCGAGACGATCGCCGCCGACCTCGCCCCCCTGCTCGAACGCTTCCCGGTCGACGCCTACGACCCCGACCAGACCACCGCCCTGCTCCGGGGACGTGGCTACGTCCGCGCCCCGGGCGGCGTCTTCGCCCGCGGTGGTCAGGCGCTGACGCTGCCGCTGGTGACCGCGCCGGAGCACGTTGGGGTGGCCGCCGTCCTGGTCGCCCAACTTCGCCGGGCTGGCATCGACGCCACGGTCGAGACGCCCCCGGACGCCCCCGGCCGGATCGCCCAGGGCATCGCCGTCGCCTGGCTCTGGCCCCACGGCGGCGGAGTCCGTGACCCCTACCTGACTTTGGATCGCTATCACGGCCGCCATGCCGTCCCCACCGGCGAGACGGCCCTCTCCCCCGCCCGGTGGCGCGATAGCGCCTTCGACGCCATCGTCGATCGCCTCCTGACCCTGCCTCCCGAGGGAGAGGACGCCGGTGCGGCGGTGATCGAGGCGATGGCGATCTGGCTGGCCGACCTGCCCGAGATCCCGCTCGTGCAGACCTTCAGTCGGATCCCGCTCGGTACGCGATACTGGACCGGCTGGCCGGACACCGCGACCGGGCGCGACCCCGCCAGTTGGCGGGCGA
>JACCVE010000593.1 GCA_013698285.1 Chloroflexia bacterium
GGCCGGCCGCGCTCGCCTCTGGGTCCGGTCCCGTGACCGAGGCCGCGTGGTGGACGACGAAGGTGACGGTGATCGCCCGGCCGACGATCGCCGAGATGGCCTCCTCGATCTGGCCGGCGTAGCGGGCTTGCAGGGTAGAGGCGGTAAACGTGTTGGCGGCTCCGACCGTCGCCACGTCGTCGGCGAAGTCGACGATGCTGGTGTGGCGTAGCCAGTTGTCGAACGCCCCCCGCGAGAGGCGCCCCTGCATGTCGCTCAGCACCGCTTGCCAGAGCTGGTGGGCTTGCATCGCCGCTCTATCCCCCGACTCGTCGCTCCGCCGGGTCGCCGCCCGGCACCGGTCCCGGACAGCGATCGTCATCGAGGTGTACGGACACTTCCCCAACCCATCCTATCACCTCGCGCGGCATGGCCGCAACACTGGGGGTTTGCGGGCGGCAGGTGACAGATGGGTGTCGGCTGGGTGTCGGCAGGCGCCGGGTTATGGATTGTGTACGTACGTGTAGGGGCGCTGCTTGCCGCGCCTTTTTCAGGTACGTATGGTCCGAGATGGACAACGCGTGAGGCGAACTGACGCGGTGAGCGGCGCACCTACCACGTTCCGGTGCGTGACATCCGGTGATGATGGCATTCTCGGCTGACGGGACTATCGACTATCGCGCCACTTCACGAGGTCCAGGACCGGGCCCATGTCGTAGTCGGGACCGCCCGTGCCATAGATCAGGTGGGTGATGCCCTGCTCGACGTAGGCGTCCCCCATCCCGGCGGTGTCCTTGTTGACCATCACCGAGCGCTCGATCTCCGCCGGGTTCCGGCCGACCTTCTCGCACCACTCGTCCAGGATGCGGCTCTTGCGGCCCGCTTCCTCCGGGGAGCCGAAGCCGTTCCAGACGTGGGCGTGCTCGGCGACGATCCGCAGCGTCACCTTCTCGCCGCCGCCGCCGATCAGGACCGGGATCGGGTTCTGGACCGGGGCCGGGTTCAGCTTGGCCATCCGGGACTCGTACCGGGGCATCGCCGCGTCGAGGTCCTTCAGCCGCCCGACCGCCGTGCCGAACTCGTAGCCGTACTCGTCGTAGTCGCGCTCGAACCAGCCGGAGCCGATGCCCATGATCAGGCGGCCGCCGGAGATGTGGTCGACGGTGCGGGCCATGTCGGCCAGCAACTCGGGGTTGCGGTAGGAGTTGCAGGTCACCAGCGCCCCGAACTTGACGCGCTCCGTCACCTCGGCCATCGCCGCCAGCAGGGACCAGCACTCGAAGTGCGTGCCGTCGGGCTCGCCGGAGAGGGGGAAGAAGTGGTCCCAGTTGAAGAGGGTGTCGACCCCGGCGTCTTCGGCTCGCAGCCAGGCCTCGCGCATTTGGACGTAGGTGCCGTGCTGCTGGTTGACCTGGACCCCGATTCGGATATCCGGCATGGTGCGTCCTCCTGCTCGTGTCGTGGCGGCGACGGCTCGTCCGACGGCGCGTCCCGGCGTCCCGGCGTCCCGGCCCGGCGTCGGCGACGCCACGCGGCGGGTAGCACGACCCGAGCCAAGTCTTTCCGAACGGTAGTGACTACCGCTTGGGAAGCAACGTGGAATCGGGGGAACACGGTAGATGGCGCGGGGTGGCCGGTGTTTCTCCGGTAGGATGTGGATTGTGCGAGGGATCAATCGACCCCGGAGACGTTGGGGAGGGGGCCACGGTTCAGGTCATCGCGACGCTGGCGCCAATTGGGCAGGAACCGGTCCATATACCCCGTGAACCGGGCGTTGTGGTGCCGTTCCAGCAGGTGGACCAGCTCGTGGACCACCACGTATTCCAGGCACTCCGGCGACGCCTTCGCCAGTTCCAAATTCAGCCAGATCCGCCGCGCCACGATGTTGCAGGTCCCCCAGCGCGTCGTCATCCGCTTGATCCGCCACTCCGCGGTCTGCACCCCCATGATCGGCTCCCATTTCGACAGCAGCGGGGGGATCAGCTCTCGCAACCTCTCCCGGTACCACCCCAACAGCACCGCCTCCCGCGCCGCCCGGTCGCTGCCCGGCCGCACCCGCAACTCCAGCGTCCGGTTGTCCCGGAGGGTGACGACACTGGGCCCGGCCCGTTCGATCACGTCGAGGCGGTATGGCATCCCTTCGACCTGATGGTGCTCCCCGGTCACGAACGCGTGCGACCCCGGCCGCCCTCGCGCCAGGATGTCAGCTCGTTTCCGCCTGATCCACCCCAGCC
>JACCVE010000604.1 GCA_013698285.1 Chloroflexia bacterium
CTCGCGCCGCGACGACCAACCCGCACCCCACCGCCGGGAGCAGCGGGGTGCCGGAGACCACGATGACCTTGGCGACCAGCCCGTCCGGACTCGTGAACCCCCAGTACCCGAGCGCGGATAGGGCACAGAGTTCGAGGATGAAGCGGATGCCAAGGTTGAGGTTCCTCATCGCGTCCAGCGGTCGTGGCCTCCATCCGGCGGCGACGGGCTCAGGCGTCGTCTGGAGCCAGCCGGAGATCGATCACTCACCGGCGGGCAGGCCCCACCGGTCCGAGATGACACCGCCCCGGACCTCGCGGACGCAGAGGCCGGCGTGGCAGCCCTGAGACGGGCAGGTTCGGGTGCAATAGTGCGACCGGCCACAGGGGAAACACAGCGCGACGCGGCAGTTGCCGCACCAGCCGTGAGGGTCATCGAGGGGGACGTGGCACGCGGCGCAGTGTGTCGCGACGACGGCAGACACCCCGCGGCCGTTCGGATCGGTGATGGACGGTGCTGGCACGAGGGTCCCTGCCGTGGACGGGGCGACGGTGGCGACGCGAGCGTCACGCGTCCTCCTCCCCAGTATGGCGGCCGGTCGTCCGCCGTCAACGGCCGGGGAGTCACAGGGAGCACCAGCGGTCGCCGTTCCGCGGCCTGTTATGGCGAGCGTGACCGTGCGGGGGATGCACGGGCCCGCGGTCATGTCCGAACACGGGCGTGTTGCCGGGCGATCATGGCGGCGGGTGAATGCCAAGCGGGCGGGCCGGGCGGTCAGGGCCGGAGGATGGTCGACGGGTTAGCCTCGTCGATCCGGAATGGTGCCGCGGCTCGGCCGAGGGCGTCCTTGAGCAGGCCGGCCAGGGCCTCCGAGACGCGGGCGGCGATGCCGGGGCTGGCGGTCTCGACCCCGGCCAGGATCTCGCTCAGGAGCACGACCGAACGGGTCTCCAGGGTGATGGCGGCCTGATGAGACTGACGCCAGACGATGTGGCGGGTGAGGACCGTCGATCCGGTGGCGTAGCCGAATTCGCCGGCCGGGACATCGAGGGCCTCGTCGTCACCGAGGGCGAGGAACGTGTCGCCGGCGACGGTCGGGCGAAGGGTGAGGCCGGCCGGCAGGCCCTCCAGGTCGAAGCCGCCGGCCGGGACGACGAGGTCGAGGGAGACGGCGTTGTAGCCATCGACCAGCGGGGAGACGGTGAACGGCTCTCCCCCCTTCATCGCCCGGCGCAGGATCGCCTCGATCGAACTGGGAAACTGCTTCGGCGGGGCGCCCGCCGCCCGCATCGCCTCCCGCCACGGAGCGACGTGGGAGTGCGACTGGGCGTTGGCATGGGTCGAGGCCAAGTCGCGGGCGCCGCGCCAGGCATCGTGCCAGCGGTCGGTGGTGATGGGGTTGGCCGAGACGTTGCCGAGGCCGGTGGCGACGGCACCGACGATCGCCAGGTCGGGAAACACGGCGAAGACTTCGGGGAGGACGGTGAAGCGGATCATGGTGCGCTGTCTCCGATCGGTGGACCGGTCCAGGTCTCGCCGCGCCAGGCCATTTCCCAGAAGGCCAGCTCGTAGCGGCTAGAGAGGAGGAAGGCCGCCTCGACCCGGGTCCGGGCGGCGCCGGTCAGGTCATCGGCCACCCCGTCGAGGAGGTCCCGGCACCAGGTGGCCAGGTCGGCGAACGCCGGGTCGGCGTAGGTAGCGACCCACCGGGCGTATCGTTCGTCCCCGGGCAGGCCGCCCCGGGCCAGTTCCTGGCCGAGCCAGCTGTAGCCCCACATGCAGGGCAGGAGGGCGGCGTAGGACTCGGCCACATCGGCCGTCGCGGCGGAGCGGACGAGGAAGTCGGTATAGGCGCGGGTCGTCGGGAGCATGGTCTCGGCGTCCAGGTCGGCGACCGTGATGCCGAATCCCGCGACGTAGGAGCGGTGCAGGTCCATCTCGGTGCCCAGCGTCTCGGAGAGGACGGTCGAGAAGCGGGCCATGGTGGCCGGGTCGGGGGCGCGGGCGGCGGCGTAGGCGAGGACGCGGCCGTATTCGCGGAGGAAGAGGTAGTCCTGGCGAAGCCAGGCGGCGAAGCGGGCGGGGTCCAGCGTGCCGTCGCCGATGCCGCGGACGAGGGGGTGGTCGAGTTGAGCTTGCCAGATGGGGTCGGCCAGGACCCGGAGCCGGGCGCTGGTGCTGGTCGTGGCCCGGTCGGGCGTTCGTCCAGGCGTGCTCATCGGTCCCCCATCCGCCGCCAGGGGATCAGCCACCGTTCGATCGCCGAGACGGCGAGGAAGAGGAGGACGCCCATGGCGGAGAGGACCGCGATGGTGGCGAAGACCCGGGCCGTGAGGAACTGGGACATCGAGCGCTGGAGGAGGTAGCCGAGGCCCTCACTGGAGCCGAACAGTTCCCCGAAGACGGCGCCGATCACGCTGACCGCGACGGCGACCTTGACCCCGGAGAGGATGGCGGGCAGGGCGGCGGGGACCTTGGCGAACCGGAAGTAGGCCCACCGGCCCGCGTCGAGGGAGCGGAACAGGTCGCGGGTGTCCTCGTCGGTGGCACGGAGGCCGTCGACGGTGCCGACGGTGATCGGGAAGAAGGCGATCAGGGCGGTGACGAGGATTTTGGGAAGGAGCCCGTAGCCGAACCAGATCAGGAAGAGGGGGGCGAGGGCGATCAGCGGGATCGTCTGGCTGGCGACCACCAGCGGGTAGAGGGCGCGGCGGAGCGTCGCGGAGGCGTCGATCGCCGCCCCGAGGGCGACCCCGGCCACCACGGCCAGGGCAAAGCCGAGGAGCACCTCGACCAGGGTGACGCGGCCGTGGGAGGCGAGCAGGGCCCGGTCCTCGACCAGGGCTCGGGCGATCGCGCTGGGCGGCGGCAGCAGCCAGGCCTGGACACCGCGCAGGCCGACCCAGGCCTCCCAGATCCCGGTCAGGGCGAGGAGGACCAGGGCGGGGGGCAGCCACTGGCGAGCCCGGGAGGTGAGCCAGGGCCCGGTGGGAGAGCGTGCCATGTCCGGGGAATCGGGGGAGGGGACCGTGCCCGGGACCCGTGCCATGGCCAGCGAGGGACCGGTGCCTGGGCCGGCGGCGGGCGTGCTCGCCGGGGAGAGCGAGGAGGGGCCCGACGAGCGGCCAGACGGGGTCGCGCGGGGACCGGCGTCGGTGTGGTCCGGGTGGATGATCGGGCGATCCATGCGACCATTGTAGAACGACGAGTCGCGTTCCCCACGACCCGGGACACGGCAGGCCGGGACCACCGTTCCGGACGGCGCGGGCGATCGTGCCACTCCGGGCGACGTGGGTGAGACGTCGGAGGTGCCGGCGCGCATCGAATTGATCCCCCTGGAGGAGCGGCCGGCCAACACTCGCGACCCGGTGTTGATTGGCGCGGTGGCGGGGGGGACGGTGGTCCTGCCGCCGGTCGACCTGCTCAGTCACCGGCGCGCACCGGCGGCGACCGGGACGTTGGGGAAGTGGCCGCGGGACGATCCCGGACGACTCGCGGCGGCCGAAGCGTGGTTGGAGCCTTGACGGGACGCACTCCTGGCGGACCTGGCAGGGACGCCCACCGGGTGGCGACTGGTTCCGGGGAGCATCGCCTTCTCCTGAGGTCGGACGTTCGAGGTCGATTTCCGGTTGGGACCAACGCCGGTCGCCTGATCGACCGGATCACGGGGAAGGCGCGTGGGGCGTCTGTCGGAGCGGCGTTTGGCAGGAACCGGGCCGGGATCAGGGGCCGGGCCGGCACGACGCGAACAGGGGGAACGAGTGGCTGACGAATATGTCCTTGATGTGCCGGAGATGCGGGCCTTCATCGGCAGGGTGCGGGAGATTCAGGGGCGATCGGACGACCCCGTGGAGACCATCGACGCGATCCGGCCGCTGTTCGCCGCGCTGCTCGCGGACCACGAGTGGTTGCCGGCGCGGTACCGGGAACCCTCCCCGGAGAGCGGGATGGGAGCGGGGATCGGAACGTGGCTGCTGTACAGGGAGACGGAGGGGGATCTGGCCTTCTCGGCCCTGGTGGTGCCGCCGGGGGTGTCCACCCCCGTCCACGATCACCTGGCCTGGGGGCTGGTCGGCCTCTACCGGGGCACGCAGGACGAGGAGGTCTTCGCCCGCCACGACGATGGGTCGGCCGATGGTCGGGCGGACCTGACGGTCGCCGCCCGGCACGCGCTGCGGCCGGGCGACTTCTATGAGTTGCTGCCGGAGAACGACATCCACCGCGTCACGACGACCTCGGATGTGACCTCGGTGTCGCTGCACCTGCTCGGCAACGACAATGGTTGCACCTGGCGGCACCGTTACCACCCCGAGGAGGGGCGGTCGGAACCGTTCCGGTCGGGGTACGTCAATGTGCCATGCCGGGAGGATAAACCGGCACACGACCCTCGTTGAGGTGAGCGCCGGGCCACGAGCCGGTCAGGCGGCGGGCTGGCCGTGATCGCCGATGCCGTGTTCTGTGCCCCGTTCCCTGGGCGCGTGCGGGCGGGATTGGTCAGGGACACCCTGGCCAATCCCATCCATGGGTAATTACTCAGGCGACCAGTTGCCCGAGCAACGCCTCACGGCCCCGCACGTAGCGGCGGCAGGCCCCGCACGTAGCGGCGGCAGGCCCCGCACGTAGCGGCGGCAGGCCCCGCAC
>JACCVE010000622.1 GCA_013698285.1 Chloroflexia bacterium
CCCGGCGGGGTGCCGGCTCGACGACGATCGTGAACCCCGGCGACGAGTCCAGTTTTGGAGATGGTGCCGGTGCCGGTGGGGCCGGGTCGGGCGGGTAGCGGCGGTCGAGGGCGGCGCGGCAGACGCGGGCCAGCAGGTCGTCCGGGGTCTCGCCCGGGTCGGTCGGGTAGTCGGGGAAGCGGTAGGCGAGGTCGCGGTTGAGGTCGAACCCGGCGCAGCGCTCGGCCAGGTCCAGGGTGGTCCGGACGGCGGCGGGGTACTGACGGAACAGCTCGACCACCTCCGGGATCGGGCGGAGGGCGAACTCGGCGTTGGGGCGGCGCTCGCGGTGACAGCCGTCGAGGGTGGTCCGGTGCCGGATGGCGGTGACCACGTCCTGGAGGCGGTGGCGGTCGCGGACGTGGTAGTGGACGTTGCCGGTGGCGGCGTGGGGCAAGCCGAGGCGACCGGCAAGATCGACCAGGCGGGCGACGCGGCGGGCATCGCCGTGGACGTGGTTATGTTGCAGCTCGACGACGACTTGGCCGGCGCCGAACCAGTCGAGGTAGCGCCGGAGCAGGGATTCGGCCTCACCGATCCGGTCGTCATCGACCAGGGCGGAGAGCGCACCGCGCCGGCAGCCCGTGAGCAGGATCAGTCCCCCGGCGTGGGGGGCGAGCAGGGCCGGGTCGAGGCGAGGGACGCGCTCGGCGGCGGGCGAGTTCGGCCGCCGCGACCGCCGGGGCGAGCCCGGGGTCAGGGCGGCCGGGATCAGTCCGGGGGCATTGGCCTCGTCATCGCCGTCATCGCCGTCATCGCCGTCATCGCCGTCATCGCCGTCATCAAGCCTGGCGTCCGGGTACGCCGCCGGGTCGGCGTAGGCCGGGGGCCAGAGGGGGACGGCGTCGAGCGGGGCGCCGTGGGCGGCGGTCAGGAGGCGGCAGAGGTTGGCGTAGCCGGCGGGGGTCTCGGCGAGCAGGGTCAGGTGGGAGCCGTCGAGGAGGGTGACCTCGGCCCCGGTGATCGGCTGGATGCCGGCGGCGTGGGAGGCCCGGGCGAACTCCATGGCGCCGTGGACGTTGTCGTGGTCGGTGATGGCCAGGGCCCGGTAGCCGAGATCGGCCGCCCGCCCGACCATCTCCTCCGGCAGCGAGGCGCCGTCGAGGAACGAGAAGGCGGTGTGGAGGTGCAGTTCGACGTAGTCCGGCGTGGGGGTGGTCATCGGGGTACTACCCATGTTCGGTGGGTTCGCCACGTGCCACGCCGATCGTCCCTAACACGATGTCCAACCTGGCACGTACGTTCCAGAGAGGGCGCAGCAAGCGGCGCCCCTACGAACGGATTGGCAACCCGCGACGTGGCGCGGGGCGACGTGGCGCGGGGCGACGTGGCGACCATATCCTGATCCCGCGATGACCTCACACGATCTGTAGGGGCGCCGCTTGCTGCGCCCTTCAAGAGGTACGGCCATTCCGGTTTGGACATGATGTTTGGCGATCGGGCATAGCGAGCGTTGGGGAGGATCAATACGCCTGGGCGAACCAGGTGCCGTTGACCCGGTCGTGGTAGATGGTCCGGCTGCGGCCGTCGGCGAGGTGGACGCGGTAGTACCAGCGGTCGATCGTCTGCCGCCACCACTCGTCCAGCACCGACCAGGTCTCCTCGATGGCCAGGATCGCCACCCGGCGGCCCCGGTCGATCACGGCCAGGGGCTGGGCGATCGCCTGGCCACCCGCCGCCGGCCGACCGGCGCGGGCGACGACCCGGACCGGCCGGGGCGGGTTCAGGGGTCGTAGCTGATCAGGGCGTGACGGCGTTCGGGGATGCGCGACCATGGTTCGACCTCCACGATCCGGTAGACGGGCGAGCGGCCATAGCGGTACTTGAGGTGGTGGACGGCCTCGTCCAGCGGGGCGAGGCGGCGAGCCCGGAAGCCCTCTAGCGTGCCCTGGCGGCTGACTTCGCGGGTCAGGCCGGAGAGGGCCAGTTCGACGGCCTCGATCGGGCCGGGGATGGCGACGGCGCCGAAGCGCCGCCGCAGGACATCGCCCATCTCCTCGCCGCCGACCGGCTCCTTCAGGGTCGCCACCTGCTCCCACGACCTGCCCCCTTCCAGGCGGGCCCGGAGGCGGACCTGCCGCACGGCCCGGCCGCGCAGGCGGGCCCGGCCGAAGGCGAGGCCGACGAGCTGGCGGACCACGATCAGCAGCGTTTCCCGGCTGGTGGCCGGGGCGGGCAACTCGATGGTCTCGATCACCGTCTCCTGGAGGGAGCGGGGCCGGACGGGGGTGTCGTCTCGCCCCCGGGCCAGGTCCCAGGCCCGCCGCCCGGCGGGGCCGAAG
>JACCVE010000628.1 GCA_013698285.1 Chloroflexia bacterium
GGTCCCGGGCGGCGGCCTCCGGGTCGACGGCGCCCTGGATCGCCGAGATCACGGCCACGCCGTCGGCCCCGGCCCGGACGATCTCCTCCACCTGGTCCACCGTGATGCCGCCGATGGCGACCACCGGGACCCCCAGGTCGCGGGCCCCGGCCAGCGTCTCCAGCGGGACCACCCGGGCCTCCGGTTTACTCGGGCTGGGCGAAAAGGCGCCGAAGGCGACGTAGTCGACACCGGCGGCCACCGCCTGACGGGCCCGGTCGAGGTCGCCATAGCAGGAGACGCCGACGATTCGGCCCGGGGCAATCTGGCGGACCCGCTCGAACGGCAGGTCGGTCCCACCGACGTGGACGCCCTCCGCGCCGGCGGCCATCGCCACGTCCAGCCGGTCATTGACCACGAGCGGTACCCTGGTGCCCTCCAGCGCCTTCCGGACCGCCAGGGCCATCTGGTACAGGTCACCCGCCGGGACGTCCTTTCCCCGGAGTTGGACGATCGTCGCCCCCCCGGCGACGGCCGCCGTCACCAACTCGACGGGGTCCCGCTGGGCCGGGAGGTCCAGCACGAAGTAGAGGCCGTAGTCTCGTGTGAACACGTGTCCCATCGGTCGTCCCATCTCGGTCCCCTCGTTCTCCGGCCTACCGGGCACTCTGCCCGACCACCGGCGATGCCCGCCGTCTTCCGCTGCCCAATGATCCCTGCCGATCGTCCGAGACCCGACAGAGCGGGCCCGTCCCGCCGTCCTCGGCCCCGGTGATCCCCAACTCGCCCGGTTCGCGTCACGTCGTCGCCGCGCCGTGCCCCGAAATCATGCGGCCGGTGCTTGCCGGCCCGATCAATCGCCGGCCGCACCGGCCCGGTCGAGCGTCCCGACCCTGACATCGGCGCCGGCGAAGTCCTCCGGCCGCAGGGCGGTGAGGGCATCGAGCAGGTACACGCTGAGGGTGCCTGGCCCGGACGCCTGGCGCATCGCCCGGTCCGTCGCCAGGCTCAGGGCGGCGTGGGCGGTGACCGTCCCCGCCCAGGGATCACTAGCCGCGACGCAGGCCGTCACCAGGGCGCCGAGGGCGCAGCCGGTGCCGGTGATCCGCGCCAGCCAGGGGTGACCGCCGCCGACCCGGGCGACCCGCGTCCCGTCGGTGATCACGTCCGTCTCGCCGCTGACCGCGACGACGGTGTCCCGCTCCCGGGCGATCCCGGCGGCAGCGGCCAGGGCGCCCTCGGCGGTGTCCCCCGCCCCGGCGTCGACGCCCCGGGTTCCAGTCCCGGCCCCGGAGAGGGCGGCGATCTCGGCCGCGTTGCCCCGGATGGCGTCGAACCGGACCCGCCGGACCAGGTTGCCGATCACCCCCGTCCGGTAGGCCGTCGCCCCGATCCCGACCGGGTCGAGGACCCGGGTCACCGCCGAGGTTTCGAAGGCGACCGCCGCCGCGTCCAGCGACGCTGGCTGGGTCTCGTGCAGGCCGGTATTGAGGTACACACCGCTGGCGATCGCCGCCATCTGGGCCACCTCGTGCGGGTTGTCGGCCATCACCGGGGACGCCCCGGCCGCCAGCAGCAGGTCGGCCACCCGCTGGGTGGTGACCCGGTTGGTGATGCACAAGATCAATGGGCGGCGCTCGGCCAGCGCCGCCCAGACGGCGGTGAGGTCTACCGTGCCGCCCGCGTCGTCCCTCGGCCATCCACCCGCGTCGTGCGTGTCCATCGCGCGTCCTCCTTCTCTTGTGACGTGTCCATCGTTCGCGTGTCGCTGTCCCGGCCATGGCCTACCGGAGGTGGCGAGCCGAGGATCGTTCTCACGGGACCCCGGACCACGCCGGGGACACGAAAAGCCGCCGGGTGGGAAGCATCCGACGGCGACACGGGCTGAGCAGCCGATCCCTCCACCGGCATTACCCGGATCAGGTTCGACGGTCGGTGACGGTCCGGTCACCCTCTCAGCCTGGCGCCCCCAAGCTCCCGTGGCAGTCATCTTTGATTGTAGGACGCACCATAGGGGGGACGGGGCCAAACGTCAAGTTCACCGCCACGGCGCCTTGGCCAGACCCAACACGTCTCCGACCGTACCCGTCCGATGACGAGTCCCCCGTGCCTGGGCCGGACCCTCTCGATCTGGGCACGGTAAACTTGGGACAGTCGCTTGAGGAGGAGTCGTTCCCATGGCACAGCCGCCGCCCCCTGACAGGACCTCCGAACCCGGGGGTGACCCCGCTCTCGACCCCGCCGTCGAGGGCCAGATGCTGACCCTCAAGGGCCGCTTCGGCGACCGCCTCTCCGACGCCGAGTGGGACAAGGTCCGGGTCGCGATCACCGAGCAGCGCCAGGCCGCGGCGGCCGTCCGGGCCGTCCCGCTCCGCAACGGTGACGAGCCCGCCACCACGTTCGTCCCGTTCGGCCCGGCACCCGGCAATGGGTGACTCACCACCGGCATCGACGCCGTCGCCCCCACCGGTCGCCGCGACGCGGTGGCTCGGGATCGGGGAGCTGGGCCGCCTCCTGCGGGCCGGAGACGTCTCTGCCACGGACCTGGCGCGGGCCGCCCTGGAACGACTCGACACGACCGGCAGGCGGCTCAACGCGGTCGCGACCCTGACGGCCGACCTGGCCCTCGACCAGGCCGCCCGGGCGGACGGCGAACTGCGGGCCGGCACCGACCGTGGCCCGCTGCATGGCATCCCCTGGGGGGCCAAGGACCTCCTCGCCACCCGGGGCATCCCGACGACCTGGGGCGCGGCGCCGTTCCGGGACCAGGTCCCGGCCGAGGACGCCGCCGTAGTCGAGCGGATGGCCGCCGCCGGAGCCGTCCTGATCGGCAAGCTGGCGATGGTCGAGCTGGCCGGTGGGTTCAACTACGACCAGCCCGACGCCGCCTGGACCGGGCCGGGCCGCAACGCCTGGGACCCGGAGACGTGGGCAGGCGGGTCGTCGAGCGGCTCGGGGTCAGCGGTCGGGTGCGGGGCGGTGCCGGTGGCGATCGGCTCCGAGACGTGGGGCTCGATCCACACCCCGGCCGCCCTGAACGGGATCACCGGCTTCCGTCCCACCTATGGCCGGGTCAGCCGCCGGGGGGCGATGGCCCTCTCCTGGACGATGGACAAGGTCGGCCCGATGGCCCGCTCCGCCGGGGATGCGTGGCTCACCCTGCGGGCGATCGCCGGTCCCGACCCCGGCGATCGAACCTCCGCCGACCGATCCCTGCCCGATCTCCCGACCGGGCACGGATTCCGGCTCGCGGTGCCGCGCGGGGTCACCGACGGACTGGACACCACCCTGACGGCGGCGTTCGAACGCGCCCTGGACGTGCTCCGGCCGCTGGCGGCCTCGATCGAGGAGATCGATCTGCCCGACCTGCCCTGGGCCGAGACCGCCGCCCTGATCATCGCCGCCGAGGGGGCGTCCGCCTTCCAGGACCAGATCGAGGACGGCACCACCCGTCGCCTCTCCGCGCCGGAAGACCGCTACGGCCTCTACCACGCCCTGACGATGCCCGCGTCCGACTACATCCGGGCCCTCAGGGTGCGCGGGCTGGGGATGACGCGACTCGCCGCCGTGATGCGGGACATCGATGCCGTGGTCGCCCCGACCTTGCCCGTCGAGGCCCCACCGATCGATGCTTCCTTCCGGGTGGCCTTCGCCGAGACGGGCGGTATCGGCCTCGGGGCGCCCGGCAACCTCTGCGGCCTCCCCTCGATCACCGTGCCGATGGGCTCCGGCCCCCGCGGCCTGCCGGTCGGGATCGAGTTCCTCGGCAACCCCTGGTCCGAACCGACCCTGGCCGCCCTGGCGATCGCCTTCCAGTCGGCCACCGACTGGCACCTCCACCACCCACCGGACCGTGCCCCGACCGGGGCGACCTGACCCGGCCCGGCCGCGCGAGGGGCGCCGTCCGGGAACGCCAGACGCCGGAGGGACGCCGTCCGGGAGCGTCAGACGTTGGTCGTACCGGGGAGGCAAGGTGCCGTCAGGTCTGGGGTTGGCCCTTCCCGACCGGCCCGCCGGACCCGACCGGCCGGGGTACACTTGGCACCTGCCGGACACCTCCCGCACCCGCGTGGACGCCCCGGCCGACGCCGCGTCGCCTGGCCGCCGGGGGAATCTGCCGTATGACCGAGGACGACGAGGTCCGCATCGACCTCCTGACCCGACTGGCCGAACATGCGATGACCGATGTCGCCTTTCGGGCCGAGGCGCGCGACGACCTCGCGGGCACCCTCACCCGGCACGGCTACGACCTCAACGGGCCCGAGATGGCCCTGGTCTCCGAGTTCCGGGCCAGCCTCGAAGCGGCCGGGATCGACTTCTTCCTGGACCACCCGCTCGACCGCGACCAGATCGAAGCGATCCTCGCCAGCCGCTCCTGACGTCCCCCCGGGCACCAATCCTGGCCCATTGCCAATATCCCAGTGGTCGGTGTCCTTCGCTCGGGCGCCGCGGTCGTAGACCACGGTAGAACCCGATTCTGTGCCTACAGCAGTGTTGTAGCTAACGCCGAATGCGTATGGTTGATACCGGCTCCACTACGGAGAACGACTCATCATGTAGGGATACTCGTGTCCTCCCATCGCTCGCCACAGCCCGGATCGCCTAGACCGGCGCCGTTCGGATGCGTGTCGCCGTCGTTCTCCTCACCGCGACGCCGGGAACGATTCCACCGGGCAATGTTCAAGCAACGAACGTCCTGGTCTGGGACGATGGATAGACACGAAGTCCTTTCCTATTTGATCACCTTTCCGCCGTCCCGATTTCTCTGTCCCGATTCGATCCGGCGACACCGATGATCGTGAGGAAGTGGCGCCTCACCCCACCTCCTCACCCCGATACCGGCTGAACACCCCTCGGACCCCCTCGATCCCACCACCGGCGCCGAGGGCGACCATCGTCACGATCCGGGCCTTCGGGCCGGTCAGGCCGTGGGCGGGGATGACGCCGAGGCTGGCCAGGTCGTGCCCTCCGCCACGGGCGCCTCCGCCGCCGTAGGCCATCGCCAGGTTCCCCTCGGGCACCCGCGTTGCCAGGACCACGGCGATGCCCCGACCGATCGCCGCCTCGATCGCGGGGACCATCGTCCCCGGCACGTTGCCGGCTCCGCTGCCTTCGATCACGATGCCCCGGTACCCGGCCTCGATCGCCCACCGGAGCTGCCGGTCGTCCTCCCCGGCCCCGGGCTTGACCAGCAGGACACGATCGTCCATCTCCCCCACCGGCTTCGTCGTTCCCTCGCCTGAGCCAGCAGGTAGTGTGTTCTCCGTGACCGATGTCCGAGGTGGGGCGGGGCGAGCGAACGTCACCGCACCACCCAGGACGCTCCCCACTGGGCCATGGCCGGGCGAGACGAAGGCGCCCGGCCGGGTGGTGTGGCCCTCCGTCACCCACCGGGCCGCGTGAATGGCCCCGGCCTCGACC
>JACCVE010000632.1 GCA_013698285.1 Chloroflexia bacterium
ACGGTATGATGGATGGAGCGGTCGAACACCATGTCCTGGAGGTCTATGTCACCGGGGGCTGTCCCGGGTGTGACGTCGCGCGGGAGCTAGTCGCCAACGTTCGAGTTCTCGCGCTGTCCGGGATCAAGACGCGCCTCATCGACCTCGATGCACCGGGCGCACAGCGTCCACTGGCCGTCTTCGCCGTCCCGACCTACCTGCTCGATGGTCGAGTGGTCAGCCTGGGAAACCCGGATCAAACGTGGTTAGTTCGGCGGCTCGAGGGAGTGGCCAACACCGCCGATGCGGTCTCCGGCCCTACATGAGGAGCGTTTAGCGTATGGCCGCCACCCCGTTGTCTCGATTCCCGCGGAAGCTCCCCGGCTTGTCGCGCTCACCCACCGCCTCCGGCGTCCAGGCTCACCCAGGCTGGTCCACGTCTGCATTGGGGAAGATTGGGTTTAAATTGAGCCACCTCAAGGAGACGGAGGTCTTCGCATCCCTCCTACCCGCGGAGCGCACTTGGCTGGCGGAAGCGAGCCGTCATGGACGGAGGGGCGCTTGATAGATGCGTGCGCATAGATATATCATCGGTCGACCACTGACGCCACCTCACCAACGCTCCCCCAGATGACAAGAGACACGCCATGGCCGACTACGGCCACGACCTGCAGTTCGGCTTCTTCCTCGACCCTGCCACCGGCACGCCCGGCCGGACCCTAGAGATCGCCCACATCCTCGACGACCTGGGCTACGACCTGATCGGCATCCAGGATCACCCGTACCAGCAGAAGCACTACGACACGATGGCACTGATCGGGTATCTGCTTGGCCAGACCGAGCGGATCAGGGTCTTCCCGGACGTGGCCAACCTGCCGCTGCGGCCCCCGGCGATGCTGGCCAAGCAGGCGGCGACACTGGACCAGCTCAGCGGGGGGCGGTTCGAGCTGGGCCTCGGGGCGGGGGCGTTCTGGGACGCGATCCGGGCGATGGGCGGCCCGGCCCGGCAGCCGCGGGAAGCCTTGGGGGCGTTGCGCGAGGCGGTGGAGATCATCCGGGCATCGTGGGCCGGGACGACACTGCGGCACGACGGCGATCACTACCGGGCGGTCGGGGCCCGGCCCGGCCCCCTTCCCGCCCACGACATCGGACTGTGGCTCGGCGTGATCGGACCCCGTGCCCTGCGCCTGGCGGGTGAGGTGGCGGACGGCTGGGTGCCGTCCATGAGCTACGTGCCCCCGGCCCAAACCGCCCGCTCCAACGCGATCATCGACGAGGCGGCCCGGGGAGCGGGGCGCGATCCGGCCGCGATCCGGCGCATCTACAACATCGGCGGCGACGTGACGCCGGTGATCGAGGCGGGCGGGGGGGAGAGCGATGATGACCAGCAGATCGTCGGCCCCCGCGACCACTGGGTCGCGGTCCTGACCCGGCTGGCGACCGTCCACGGCTTCTCGACCTTCGTCCTCTGGGGAGTTCCGACGGCGCCCCGCCTGCGGATGTTCATCGAGGACATCGCCCCGGCGGTCCGGGAGCGGGTGGCGGAGGTCCGGGCCAGCCGGGCAGCGGCGGCGGGCTAACTGGATACGGTCGGGAGGTCACCGTCGGACGCTCCCGCGGCCCATCGACCCGATCGGCGACCCGCCGCTCGCCGCCCTCATCCCGGACCCGTCTTGGCGAGTTCAGGCGGGGCCGGGTCGCTGCTGGACTGACCAGCCGTTGCCGTCGGGGTCGCTGAAGAAGATGAACGAGTTCCAGTCCCCGCCCGGCCCATCGACCTGCTCGCTGCCCTCGAAGTGCTTGACGGGGCTGCACTCGACGCCGTTGCCAATGAGGTGGGCATGGGCCGCCTCGATGTCGGTGACGACGAGTTGGAGGCCCTGGATCGAGCCCGGCACACCTTCCCCCAGCCCTGACTGGAGCACGATCGAGCAGGCCGACCCGGGCGGCGTCAACTGGAGGACACGGACCTCGTCGCTGATCCGGGTGTCATGGTCGACGGTGAAGCCGACCCGGTCGGCATAGAACGCCTTGGCCCGGTCCACGTCGGCGACGGGGAGGACGACGACTTCCAATTTCCAATCCATCGATCGATGTCCTTTCGTGCGACGGTGCCTGGATGGTCTCCGGCCCCGATTCAACGGTCCCCAACGATCGGGCATCCCGTCAACGGTCGAACCGCCAGCGCGTCGCGCCATACGGCTCGACGGTGGCAACACCGAAGACCGTGTGGAACGTGAAGCGATAGAGGTCCCAGGGAGGGGGTCCTGCGCTCGGGGCGCTAAATGGCGCCGTGAACGCGTCACCTTCTACCTCCGCCGGCCAGCCGCCCTCGCGGTAGAGGCGCGCGGCCTCCTCCAAGGTCGGTCGATCACTGACCCGAGTCGCTTCGCCCTCGAAGGCGAGATCGATACCCGCCAACTTGACCGAGATCGTGCAGGCCGGGTTCTCCGCCAGGGTGCGCGCCTTCCGAGCCCCGGGTCCGCTCGTGAAATACAGGTCTCCGTCGAGCCACAGGGCGCCAACCCCGGCGGCATGGGGCCGTCCGTCCGGCCGGATCGTGCCGAGGAAGTACGTATTGTCGGGTGATGGCGGACCACCCGAGAGGACGCCGTGAGGACGGCTCCACGGCAGGGGCGGAAATCCATAGCGGTCGAGGTTGGTCACTTCGACGGGGTCGCGATCAGCCAATGATGTGCCTCTCAATCTCAGTCGGGCCCGGACTTATCCCACATCACCGTCATGCGACGAGCGGGCCGGGATCACGTTGGTCGAGGCGTTACCCCTCGCGGTGGGCCACCGGGACCATTCCGGCGACGAGTTCGTCGAGGCGGTCCATCGAGTCGTTGACGCCGCCCTCCATGCCGGAAGCGACCATCCCGTCCCGGTCCTCGACCGATTGGTAGACGGCCACCTGGCGGAGCAGGGTTCGGCCGCCGCGTTCCTCGAAGGTCACCTTCTCCAGGGAGGCATGGCCCGGCATCCCCTCGAACTCCCAGGTCTGGAGGATCCCGTCCAGGGACGGCGTGCCATGGAAGACGCCGTGGAACCCGTACTCGTTGCCGTCCGCGTCGCGATGGGTGTAGCGCCAGGTGCCGCCGTGACGGGGGTCGAAGTGGTCGATCGCCATCGTCAGGTCACGTGGTCCCAGCCAGCGGACCAGCAGGTCGGGCTCGACGTGGGCGCGGAAGAGGAGATCGCGCGGGGCGTCGAACTCCCGGGTGATGACGATGGTGGGGACCCCGGGCTCGGCGGTGATGGTGGTCTTGGCCATGGTGACATCCTTTCAGGTCATGATCGTTCTGATCGGGGGCGGTCGATCCGCGCGTGCGATCGGGGCTCCAAGAACGGGTCGGACGGGCCGGTCGGCACGATGACGGGCAACGACGCCGTCGTGGCCTCAACGCACCGCGGCGAGGTTGTCGACCAGGGTGGCCACCAAAGCGTCCAGGCGCCGTATGGATTCGTGGATCCCAGACTCCATGCCGGAGGCCAGTTTTCCGTCCCGGTCCTCGACCGATTGGAAGACCGCCAGCAGGCGCAGGACCGTCTTGCCGGCCCGCTCCTCGAAGGTGATCGTCTCCAGCGAGACGTGCCCCGGCATGCCCTCGAACTCGAACGTCTGGGTGATGTGGTCCGGCGAGGGCGTGCCGTGATAGACGCCGTGGAACCCGTAGTCGTTCCCACCGGCGTCTCGATGGGAGTAGCGCCAGGTGCCGCCGTGGCGGGCGTCGAGGTGATCGACGGTCATGACGAGCCCGTCGGTCCCGAGCCACCGCACCAGCAGGTCTGGCTCGACGTGGGCCCGGAAGAGGAGATGGGGCGGGGCGTCGAACTCGCGGGTGACCTCGACCAGGGGAAGCCCGGGCTCGGCAATGATTCGTGTTTCGGTCATGGAGTACTCCTACCCGCGACGGTGACGTCGCGACATGCCGTCAGTCGCCTGGTTCCTCTCGGTCGCCTCGCTCCTCCTGGACACCTTGGTCTGTCTGAAGATCCCTGAGCAGCACATCGAGCCGCTCGTGTCGCTCCTCCCAATAGGCCTGATACCGAGCCAGCCATTCGGTCGCCTCCCGCAGCGGCTCGGCTTCGAGGTGGCTGAGGCGGGCGGTGGCCTGGCGGCGGCGGGAGATCAGCCCGGCCCGCTCCAGCACCTTCAGGTGGCGGGAGATGGCCGGTTGGGTCATGGCGAACGGCGCGGCGAGGTCGGACACGTTCGCGTCCCCCCCGGCCAGCCGGGCCAGGATCGCCCGCCGGGTCGGGTCGGCTAGTGCCCCGAACACGGCGTCGAGCCGGTCAATCGCCATCCATCATCACCTCCTTATATAACTTTATTGTTACATTACTACACGCACCAAACCCCGTCAAGTACCTGGCCTGGCGACGCAGACCGAGACACCATCCGGCGTGGCCCGGATCACGACCACGGTGGGACGATGCGCACGGCGCCTCCCGGCCTCCCGGCCTCCCGGCCTCCCGGC
>JACCVE010000002.1 GCA_013698285.1 Chloroflexia bacterium
CTTGGGACGAGTCGCGAGCGCTGAGGTGGCAAGGGACGGGAGCCCGGCGAAGGGCGGGGGCGGTGACAGGGGGGCACCGGCGGGTATGCTTAGCGTCATGGGAATCTTCCGGTCGGTACACGCATCGACGGCCGCTGCCACGTCGGGCGATAACCCGGTACGCCATGACCCGGGACACGATTCGGAGCAGGTTCCAGACGGGATGTCTGGCCACGCGCCGGTCTTGCTCGGGCCGAGCCTAGAGGGACTGCGGGTCATGGCGGGCGGTCGCTATCTGGACGGCACCTTCGGCGGGGGCGGGCATACCCGGGCGATCCTCGATGCCGCCGCGCCGGACGGGACCGTGCTGGCCCTCGACGCCGACCCGGCGGCGGTGGCCCGGGCCGAAACGCTGGCCGGTGAGCCCGCCTACCGGGGGAGGTTGACCGCCGTCCATGCCAACTTCTCAGCCTTGGCAGATGTCGCCGCCGCCCACGGCGCGACGCCGTTGGACGGGGTGCTGCTCGACCTCGGGATGTCATCATTCCAGTTGGACACGGCCGAGCGGGGTTTCGCCTTCCGGCTCGAGGGGCCGCTCGACATGCGGTTCGACTCGAGCCGGGGTACCCCGGCCGCCACGCTCGTCAACGATCTCGACACCGATGAACTGGCGACCATCCTGTTCCGGTACGGTGATGAATCTCGCTCGCGGCGGATTGCCCGGGCGATCGTCGCGGCCCGCGACCGGGCCCCGATCACGACGACGGGCGCGTTGGCGGCGGTGATCGATGCCGCCGTCGGTGGCAGGCGAGGGGCACCGACCCACCCGGCGACGCGTTCGTTCCAGGCGCTCAGGATCGCGGTCAATGACGAGCTGGCCGTGCTCCACGCGGCGCTGGACGGGGCCGTCGCGGCGCTCGGACCCGGGGGGCGGCTGGCGGTGATCGCGTTCCACTCATTGGAGGACCGGATCGTGAAACGGTTCATCGCGGAGCGGAGCGCGACCTGCCTCTGCCCGCCCGAGATGCCGGTCTGCACCTGCGATGCCCAGCCGGCCCTACGTAAGGTGGGGGGCAGCATCCGGGCCGGCGAGGCCGAACGGCTGGCGAACCCGCGCAGTCGCAGCGCGACCCTGCGGGTCGCAGCGCGGACCGAGAATCCGGCCCCGGCACTCGACCACCGGTACGGGCCGGACGGTGATGCGGGTGCCGGGGAGGGGTGGCGATGAGCGCGGTCCGCCTGGCTCACCTCGTCGCCGACGCGGGGGCGGAGGTCCGCGGTGATCTCCCCGCCGATGCCACCTTCGGGACGATCGAGCGCGATGCCCGGAAGGTGGCGCCGGGCGACCTCTTCATCGCGATCCGGGGAGAGCGCTTCGACGGGCACGATTTCGTCGCCGACGCGGCCGGGCGTGGGGCCGCCGCCGCCTTGGTGAGCCGGGTCTGGGCCGGCGGTGGCCGGGACGTCGGCCTCCCACTCCTGGTGGTCGATGACCCGACCTCGGCGCTGCAGCGCTTGGCGACGGCTCACCGGGCCCGGCTGGGCGATCGCCTGACAGTGATCGGGGTGACGGGCAGCGTCGGTAAGACGAGTGTCAAGGAAGTCATCGCCACCGTCCTGGCTCACCGCTTCACGACCTACCGCAGCCCCGGCAATCTCAATAACGAGATCGGGCTTCCCCTTTCGCTGCTGGAGGTTGGGCCGGATCACGAGGTCGCCGTGCTGGAGATGGGTGGGGCCTATGCCCATGGCGAACTGACCCTGCTGGCCAGCATCGCCAGGCCATCGATCGGGGTGGTGACGAACGTCTACCCCGTCCACTTGGAGCGGATGGGCACCATCGAGGCGATCGCCGAGACGAAGGCCGAACTGGTCGCCGCCCTACCGCCGGGCGGGACCGCGATCCTGAATGGGGACGATCCCCGCGTCCGGGCGATGGCGAGCCGGACCGGGGCCAGGGTGATCACCTACGGACTCGATCGGGAGAACACCATCCGGGCGGACGGGGTGGTCAGCGAGGCGCTGGAGGGCACCACCTTCCGACTCCACTTCGGTGGTGAGACCGTTCACGCCAAGGTGCCGCTGGTGGCGGGTCACGCGGTCCACCTGGCCCTGGCCGGGATCGCCGCCGGGCACGCGATGGGGATGGCGATCCCGGAGGCACTGGTCGGCCTGCGCGACCCCTCGGTCCAGGTCCGCCTCCTGGTCCTGCCCGGACCGAACGGCTCCCGCCTGATCGACGACACCTACAATGCCAGCACCCCGTCGGTGCTCTCGGCCCTGGGCTTGCTCGAAGAGTTGCGGCCGACCCGGGCGATCGCGGTGCTGGGGGACATGCGGGAACTGGGCTCGCTGGCGGAGGACGAGCACCGGCTGGTCGGGCGCCGGGCGGGGCGGGTGGCCGACATCGTGGTCACGTTTGGCCCCTTGGCCCGGATCATCGCCGCTGAGGCCTCGGCCCTGAACGCGACTGATGTCGGCGGCCGTCCCCCGGCCGTGGTCTCGTTCGATCTGGACCAACGGGCGGAGTTGACGCGCTACCTGCTCGACACGCTGCGAGACGGCGATATCGTGCTGCTGAAGGGGTCACGGGGACTGGAGATGGAGGACATCGTCACGGCGCTGCGGCAAGACGTCGGCGGGGCGTCGCCCAATCCGACCGCGCCGGACCGCGGACTCCAAGTGGGTGACGAGGGGTCTGGCTCGTGATGGTGAGTGGGTCGTTGGTGCCCTGGTTGGGTGGCGTGATGCCGACCGACCCGGCCGAGAACATGGCGGTCTCATTGGCCCTGGCGGGGCTATCGTTCCTGGTCACCGTGATCATCGGACGGCCGATCGTGACCATCCTGCGGCTGAAGAAGATCGGCAAGCAGATCCGGATCGACGGGCCGCAGACTCACCTGGTCAAGACCGGCACCCCGACGATGGGCGGGATCATGATCGCCTTGTCGGTGGTGTTCATCACCGGGGTCTTCAACGTGGCCGGGCGGCTCTCGATGCTCTTGCCGATTGGGGTGCTGCTGGCGGCCGGGTTCCTGGGGGCGGTCGACGACCGGATGAACCTGGTCGGCGGTAGCAAATCGGGGATGACGGCCCGGTTCAAATTCGCCTGGCTGACCCTGTTCGGCGTGGTGGCCGCCTTGGTCCTCCACCTGCCCGATCCGTTCGGGCTGGGTTTGCGTCATATCTACGTGCCATTCGCGGGACAATGGCCGCTCGGCGGGCAATGGGACCTCGGCCTGCTCTACCCGGTGATCGCCGCCCTAGTCATCATCGGCACCGCCAACGCGGTCAACCTGACCGACGGGCTCGATACCTTGGCCCCCGGCACCGGCGCCATCGCCTTCGTGGCCTACGGGATCATCGCCTACGTCCAGGGTCAGGTCGGGGTGGTGACCTTCTGCTTCACGATGGTCGGGGCGCTGATGGGCTTCATCTGGTTCAATGCCAACCCGGCCCAGGTCATCATGGGGGACACCGGATCGCTGGCCCTCGGAGCATCACTGGCGACGGCCGCCTTCATGACCGGTCAATGGCTGCTATTACCGATCGTCGGTGGCGTGTTCATCGCCGAAACGGTGTCGGTGATGCTCCAGGTCGGCTACTTCAAGGCGACGAAGGGCAAGCGCCTGTTCAAGATGGCGCCCCTGCACCACCACTTCGAGATGAGCGGCTGGTCGGAGACCCAGGTGACGATGCGGTTCTGGATGCTCGGGATGATGTCCGGTCTGATCGGTGTCGCCCTGGCCCTGCTGTGACCGACTTCCGGAAATGGCGTGGACCGGGCGAGGTGGGGACGAGGACCGACGAGATGGCCAATGATGGGTGAGCGCGGGATGGACCTTGACGGGAAGCGGGTCACGGTGATGGGCCTGGGCACCCGGGGCGGTGGGGTCGGCGTCAGCCGGTGGTTGGCCGGGCAGGGGGCGCTGGTGACCGTCACCGACGGGCAGCCGGCCGGCGTCCTGGCCGAATCAATCGCCGCTCTTGACGGACTGCCGATCCGCTACGTGCTGGGCGGCCACCGGGATGAGGATTTCCGGCCGGGAGGCGCCGATCTGGTCGTCCGCAACCCGGGCGTGCCCCGCCGGGCGCCGATGCTGGAGACCGCGAGGGCGAGCGGCGTTCCCATCGAGATGGAGATGAGCTTGTTCCTCCGTCATTGCCCGGCCCCGGTGATCGGCATCACCGGCACCAAGGGCAAGACGACCACCGCCAGCCTCTGCGCGGTGATGCTGGGGGAATGGGAGCCGACGACCGTGCTGGCAGGCAACATGGGAGTCTCGGCCCTGGGTCAACTGGGGCGGATCGGGCCGGAGACGCCGGTCGTGCTGGAGCTGTCGAGCTGGCAGGTGGAGGGATTGATCGAGCACGGCATCTCGCCGGCGATCGCGGTGATCACCAACATCCACGAGGACCACCTCGACCACTACGACGACTTCGCCGACTACGCGGGGGTCAAGCGTGGCCTGGTTGCCCACCAGGGCCGGGAGGACACCGCGGTCCTGAATGCCGCCGACCCGGAGGTCTGGGCGGTTGCGAACGAGAGCCCGGCCAGGGTCGTCCCATTCGCCACCGCGGACCGGGGCGGCCCGGGTGCCTGGGGGGAGGGTGACCGCTTGGTCTGGAGGACCGGGGGCGGCGAGGTCGTCTTCGACCGCCCGGCCGGTTTGGCCCTGGCCGGGACGCACGGCCTGGCCAACGCCCTGGCGGCGATGGCCGCCGCGATGAGCCGGGGTGCGACGCCGGAGGCGGTGGCGACCGGGCTGCGGGGCTTCGGCGGCGTACGAGACCGGTTGGAGATCGTCGGTGAGGTGGGTGGGGT
>JACCVE010000044.1 GCA_013698285.1 Chloroflexia bacterium
CATCCGGAGATGGTCGTCGCCGTGGGTGAGTTGACGGCGACGCACGACTAGGGAGTGGCCTGCTCACCTCACCTCTCCAGTTCGCGAGGTGAGGGCACTGACTCCTATCGCAATCGACACGTCGACGAATCCGAAGCGGCGCCATCCTGCTTTCGGCAATCCAGACCGCCGTTCGCGGGACAGATGACCAGGAGTCGCCATGATGGCAACGTCCACCACGCTCAAGATCGACGGATCATCGGTCGCCACGATGGAACTTCAGGACCGGGGATTATTCGGGCCGCCGCTCGGGGTGGCCCTCGCCGGGCCGATGACTACTGCCGGTCGCCGGATCTGGCAGAGCGCCGACGGCTTGGTCTGGACCGGGATGTGGTCGTGCACAGAAGGACGGTTCCGAACCGCCTTCGAAGGCTGCGATGGCGAGTTCATCTGGATCGTGGCAGGCCGCCTGACTTGCGTCGAAGACGGGGGACCGACCACCAACCTTGTGCCCGGTGATGCCATGCTGTTCCCGCCGGGCTGGATCGGTGAGTGGCAGATCAACGGGACACTCCGCAAAGTCGTGGTCGGATGGACGGGCGAAGTCGCTGGGCGTGGCCGAGGGTGGGGCCCGACCACGACGAACCCGATGCTTGGCGCGACCGAGGTTGCCGCGATGACGCTCACGGAGTGGGAAACGGTCTCTCATGAGCACGCCGATGAGAAGCCATCAGGGCAGCTGGGGAAGACGCTGTGGCGCAGCCATAGCGGGTCGATCAGCGTCAATCTATCTGAGCGCATTGCTGGCGCCTCCCACGCCGACTTCAGGACCCACGGGGAACTGGCGCACGTCGTATGCGGCGAAGTCGTCTGCACTCCTGACGATGGCAGCCCTGCCTTCACACTCCGAGCTGAAGACGCGGCCACCTACCCCCGAGGCTGGATGGGAGAATGGAACGCACGTGCACCACTGCGCACGCTGTGCGTCACTTGGGAGACCTGGTAAGAGGTGAGTCGCAGGCGGTCCTAGACCGCAGGCACTCGACGCGAATGGTGATCCGGTGCCATGATATAGCCGGTTGATGAGCCGCTCAGCCTGCTCGTACTGCCCCCCACCACGACCTTGAGAGCGTGCCGCGTCGGCTTCGTCCCGTGGCGTCGGATGCAGCGTCCCATCGTGCCCTACTCGCACGCTGGAGCAACCGGATGGCGGCTCGGCACATCAAATCGCCGGAGCCTGGGGACCGGGGCCCTACCCCTGAAGAATGGCGGCGCCTTGGCGCTCGGCCGTGTCCACTCCACTCTTGAGAAGAGCGGTCCGCAGGCCGACGAACTGGCGGCGGATAGGCTGCTCCGGATCGGTGGCGCCCCGCCAGCCATCACCGAACTCGGATTCGGCCACCAGCCAGCCCCGGTAGCCGGCGCCTTCGAGGGCCCGGAGCAGGGCCGGGATGTCCTCGGCGCCCTGTCCGATCTCGGTGAACCGGCTGTCGGGGCCGACGGTCAGGTCGCGGACGTGGAGGTAGGCCAGGCGATCCCCGAACCGGGAGACGAATTCGAGAGGGTCGGCCCCGCCCCGGACGACCCATCCGAGGTCGGTGCCCAATCCCATCTCCGCCGGATCGAGTCGCCCGACGATCGTCGCGATGAGCTCGGCGTCCCTCGCCAGTTCGGCGGCGTGGTTGTGGAAGGCGACGGAGACGCCTTCCGTCCGGCAGGCCGCCGCGATCGTTCGCAGGTTAGCGATCATTAGGCCGGTCTGGTAATCCGTGAGGGGTTCCACCGACTGGGTCATGCTGACCACGAGTCGGTCACAGCCGAGGGCGGGCAAGCCCCGGGCTCGCTCGCCGGTCTCCCGGGCGATCGCGTTGCCCTCGGGCTGCCACCACGGGCCGCCGGCGTGGGCCGCGGCCAGGCGCAACCCGCCAGCCCGCACCGTCGCCTCCCGGAAGCCGGCCGGGTCATCGAGTGGCAGGGCGGTCACCACCGTCTCGAACCCGTCGTAGCCGATCGCGGCGACGATCTCTATGACATCTGTTAGGCGGGCGGCCAACCCCTCGGCACCCCACGTCTGGAGCCAAGGCCGCAGTTGGCAGCCGAGCGACCAGGGGCCATTGCCGTCGTTCCCGGTCGTCACCTTCGTGTTCACCTCCCAGGTCGCATCCGACGATGACTCCCCGGCAGACGACCCGCGCGCAGCTCTCGGCATCACCGGTGAATCACCGCACCGGCCCGGACCATGGCGGCATAGCATGAACGGTGAACCAGGGGTGAGGCAGTCCCCACTCAGCACCCCTCTCCGGCGATCAGGGCAAGAGGTCGCCCAGGAAGGCGCGGGAGCGGGCCAGGCCGCGCCGGACCCGGTCGGCGTCCCCGCCCCAGAGAGGGTCCTCGTGCTCGACCGTCACCAGGCCCACGTAGCCCACGTCGCCGAGGGTCGAGAGGAACGCGACCCAATCCACGCCACCCAGGCCGGGCAGGCGGTGTCGCCACCAGCCGTGCCGGGGCCAGCCGTCCTCATCGACCGCCTCCTCGATCACCGGGCCGGCGACGCCGTAGCGGTACAACCCCTCCGGCTGGACCTCGGTGTCCTTGGCGTGGACGTGATAGAGACGTGACACGTACTCCCGCGTTGCCCGCAGGTAGTCGATGCCCTGCCAGACGGCGTGGGACGGGTCCATGCAGATGCCGAGGGCGTCAGAAGGGATGGCCGCGAACAGGGCGTCCCAGGCTTCCGGGGTGCAGACCGGGTTCTGGCCCTCGAACGGGCAGTTTTCGATCGCGATCCGGACTCCGGCCCGCTCGGCGTGGGCCACGACCCCCGGCAACGTCTCCAGCGCGGCGGCGAAGTTGGCCCGGGGGGAGGCATCGTTGCGGAAGTTGCGGGGCAGGGTCCAGACCGTGTCCAGTCCGAGAGAGACCGCCCGGTCGATGGCCTCCCGGGCGGTCCCGGCAGCGGCCTGGCGGGTCGCGGGGTCAGAGTCGGCCAGCGAGGCCCGGATCCGCATCGGGCCGGGACGCAGCCCGACGGCGTGCAGCGTGTCTCGATCCTCCGAGGTCCAGGTCGTCTCGGCGTCGATCGCGGCGAATCCGGCGGAAGCGGCCCAGCGGGCCAGGTCGGGCAGCGGCTCCGCCGCCAGGGCGGGCGGCGTGATCAGGCTGAAGCGGCTCACAGGGCGACCTCCTGGGATGGATGGGCGGGGACGCGGGGTGTCGAGCGTCAGGTCCGCTCGGTCCCGGCGATCACCGGTTCGCCGGTCGGCATGATCGGCGCGTCGGTCGGCGGGTTCGCCTCGAACTCGGGCATCGTGACGACCTTGCCGGTCACGGCCGAGTAGTTGGCGGCCAGCGTCACGGCCAGGCTCTTGGCCGCGTCCCGGGCCGGGGAGCGGATCGCGGCCGGGTCGTTGCGGCGGACGGCGTCCATGAAGGCGATGTCGATGTTCCACCCCTCGGGGGCGCGGGTGATCTCCGGTTCGGCGTCGCGGCGATAGATCGTGGTGGTGCCCAGCTCGACCCGGACCAGCAGCTCGCGGGCGGCCACGTCGACGCCGTGCGAGAGGGGGATGCCGGGGAACAGGGCGTAGGTGGTCTGGAGACTGCCGACGGCGCCGCCCGCGAAGCGGAGGGTGACCGCGTTGGCGTCCCAATTCGGCAGTTCGGCCTCGGGGACCGCGTTGCGGGTGTAGGCGGCGTAGACCTCGGTCACGTCCCCGGCTAGGTCACGCATCAGGTCGACCAGGTGGGTCGCCATGTCGACGATCTGGCCGCCGCCGAAGCGACGGTCGCGCAGCCAGGGGACGGGCGGGATCGTCCAGTACCACCAACCGGTGAGCAGGGCGATCGGCCGCCCGGCCAGCGCCTCGCGGGCCGCCTCGGTGGCGGGGTTGTAGCGCCACTGGTAGCCGACGGTGCAGAGGATGCCGTGCCGCTCGACCAGGTCCGCGATCACGAAGGCATCGGCAACGGAGGTCGCCAGCGGCTTTTCGATGAAGACGTTGATCCCGAGTTCCGCCGCGGCCCGGACCTGTTCGAGGTGCTCGGCGGCCGGGGTGCAGACGTAGGCGACATCGGGCCGGGTCCGCGCCAGCATCTCCCGGTAGTCGTCGAACGCGGCGGCGCCCGTCTCCCGGCCCATGGCCTCGGCGGCCTCGCGCCGGGCATCGGCCACCCCGACCAACCGGACATCCGGCTGCCCGAGCAGGCCGTCCCGGTGCCACCCCCCCGTCCGCCCCGCCCCGATGATCGCCGCCGAGATGGTCATTGTTGCCTTTCCCCCGTCCTGCGCCCGCTCGTCACGTCCGGTGCTGTATCGCACCGATCGGCGGCAGTGTCCAGCGCGATGGTCGATTGGGGAGCGTCTATCGGGCGTAAACTGGGGACATATGGCAGACGACACGGCCGTAAATAGCTACCCCGCCAAAGCCCGGGCGAGCTTAGCCGGTGCCGAGAGTGGACTGGCCATCGGGCGATTCGACAACAGCGTGAATCGCTCGTACTACGCGTGCTATCAGGCGGCAGTCGCCGCCCTCGTGACCGATCGGATCGTGCCCAGATCGCAGAGTGGCCGGTGGGAACATGAGGCAGTATCGGCTCAGTTCAATGGTCAACTCATCGCTCGCCGCAAGCGATTCCCTCCCGAGTTACGGGGGACATTGGACCGTCTCATGGCGTTAAGGCAAACGGCCGATTATGAAACGAAGCAAGTGACGGAGACACAGGCAGATCGAGCGCTCCGTCAAGCGAGAACGTTCGTCAATACCGTCGGCGCGGGAGGAAAGCGACAATGAACACCCGGGATACCATCTGCCTGTCGCTCAATGACCCCGGGTATCGGGAGACGATTGAGGAGATCCAGGGCATCATCCTCGACCACTTCCCGGGCACGACGTTCG
>JACCVE010000060.1 GCA_013698285.1 Chloroflexia bacterium
GAGCAGGCGGGCGGCTTCCTCCGCCCGCCCGGCCGCGACGTGCGTGTCGGCCAGGCCGATGAGGATCCAGGAGATGTTCTCGAGGTCCCGGTGCTCCCAGTTCAACGCCAGGCTCTGCCGATACAAAGCGGCCGCTCGCTCGTTTTCCCCCTCGCTCCGGGCGATGTCGCCGAGGTGACCGGGCACGCAGCACGCCAGTCCCCAGCGAAAGCCCAGCGCTTCCCATCCCGCCAGCGCCTGCCGCAACAACGCGGCCCCCTCGGCGGGGTCGCCCGCGATGTAGGCGGCCAATCCCAACCCGTGGAGACACATCGCCGCGCCGTCCGCCACGCCCGTTCGCCGGAAGATGGTCAGGGCCGCTCCGAATCGCTCCCGGGCCAGGTCCGTCTGCCCCTCGTCCCATGCCAGGCGTCCCTGGGCATGCAGTGTCCAGCCCTCGCCCGCCCCGTCGCCCAGTCCGGCGAACATCGACCGTGCCTGGTCAAGGGAAGTTGCCGCCCGGGCCAGTTCGCCTTGGACCCAGGCCAGGGTCCCCGCCCCCAGCAGGCCATTGGCCCGAGAGGACGATGGGTCGAGGGGAGTCGAGGCCAGCGCTCGCCCGAGCCAGTCGAGCCCTTCCCGGGCGTGGAATCGCAGACGCCAGAGTGGCCAGACCTCGGCCGCCAGGCGCAGACCCATGGCCGGGTCCCTGTCGAGACACCACGCGAGCGTTGCCCGCAGGTTGTCGTGGTCGGATTCCAGGCGGTCCAACCACCGGGCTTGGTCGGATCCGGCGAGGCCCGGGACCGCCTCCACGACCAGCGAGGAGACCCAGTCCGCCCGTGCCGCCTCGGCCGCATCGGTCTCCCCCTCGACCTCCAGCCGTTCCAGGCCAAACTCGCGGATCGTCTCCAGCATCGTTAATCGCTGGTCCTCACCCGGTCGCCCGCCGTGGCGCAGCAGACTCCCCTGAACCAGGGATTGAAGCACGTTGAGTGGGTCGGCTTCGCCGTGCGGGCCGGACGTCATGAACGGATCGCCGCGAAGGTCTTCGCCGGGACCCGAGTTCGCCTGGCTCGCCACCGTCTCGGCGGCGGCGAGGCTGAATCCACCGATGAAGACCGAGAGCCGGCGGAAGACGGCCCGCTCGACGGGGGTCAGCAGGTCGTAGCTCCAGGCGATCGCATCTCGCATCGTCCGCTGTCGCTCGGGCAGGTCGCGGGGCCCGCCGGTCAAGAGCGGCAGCCGGCTCCCCAACCGGCTTGCCAACGCCCGGACCGGCAAGACCGCGACGCGGGCCGCCGCCAATTCGATGGCCAGGGGAAGGCCGTCGAGCCGCTCGCAGATCCTGGCCACCGCCACCAGGTCATCGTCTGTCAGGGCATGTGCGGGCGACGCGGCACCGACCCGTTCGATGAAGAGCCGGACCGCGTCCGAGATGGGCGACCCCGGTGCGGATGGGGGCTCCGCCACCACGTCGGGACGACGCCGAGCATCCGGGCCGGCACCAGCCCCAGCCCGGGTCTGAAGCGGGGAGACGGGAAAGACGTGCTCCCCCGAGACCACGAGCGGCCCACGTCCGGTGGCGAGCAGGCGCACCCCGGGACAGGCGGCGAGCAGTGCCATCAGATCCGGGCCGCAGCCGGTCACCCGCTCGACGCTGTCCAGGACCAGCAGCGTCGTCCGATCGTCGAGGTAGGCCGCCAGGCGCGCGCTGGCGGCACGGTCGTCGCCATCGGGGAAGCCGAGCGCCTGGGCGATGGTCGGGAAAACGAGCCGTGGGTCGGTGAGCGCCGCCAGCGGCACGAAGACGACATCATCGGGGGACGCATCGCGAATCACGCCGGCGACGTGAATGGCCAGCCGCGTCTTGCCGACGCCCCCCGGGCCGGTCAGTGTCACGAGGCGCACCCCGTCTTGCCTCAGGAGATCGACGATGGCACCGGTCTCGGCGACCCGGCCGACGAACGACGTCATCGCCGAAGGCAAGGTCGATCGCCTCACGCCGCCAAGCACGGCCGAGGGGGGTGGAACGATCGAGACGATCGGGGTGGACCCCGGTGACCCGATGGGACCGGTGGGCGACGAACCGGACATGAAGCCTCCCAACGGACGATGACCCGGATCGACCGCCGACCCGAGGCTCAGACGACCGGCCCCCGGCCTACCCGCATCCTCCGGCGGTGCCACGGGACCGCCGGCACGGTGGCCCGCCGGCATCCCCGATGCCATTCGAAATGCGATTGCACGTGACGCGGTTTGCCCGAATCCCGACCGGGATGGTATCCTTTCCAGGACGGAAACGAGACTCATTCGCATCTTTCGACCGGCCGATCTGGGTCCTATCCCACCTCCGCCGGACTCTGCCGCGACCACCTCGGGAGGAGACGGAACACCCCATGGCCAACGATACACCGATGTTCGTGATCGAGAACCTGCACGCGTCGATCGACGACAAGGAGATCCTGCGCGGGGTCAACCTGACCATCAACAAGGGTGAGGTCCACGCCCTGATGGGGCCGAACGGCTCCGGCAAGAGCACCCTGGCCTACGTCCTGGCCGGGCACCCGTCCTATGAAGTGACCGAGGGCTCGATCCTCTTCAACGGCGAGGACATTTTGGAGAAGGAGCCCGACGAGCGGGCCCGCGACGGCATCTTCCTGGCCTTCCAGTACCCAACCGTGATCCCCGGCGTCTCGATGGCCAACTTCCTTCGCATGGCGGTCACCAACGTCCGCTCCGCCCGCTCGGCCGCCGCGAACGACGGCGGGGCCCAGAAGCTCGCCCCCCGCGAGTTCCGCCGCCTGATGCGGGAGAAGATGGCCCTCCTCAAGATGGACGATGCCTTCGCCACCCGCTACCTCAACGAGGGGTTCTCTGGCGGCGAGAAGAAGCGGGCCGAAATCCTCCAGATGGCCTTGCTGGAGCCGACCATGGCGATCCTGGACGAGACCGACTCCGGCCTCGACATCGACGCTCTCCGCGTCGTCTCGGACGGGGTCAACGCCCTGGCCGGACCGGAGATGGGCATCCTGCTGATCACCCACTACCAGCGGCTGCTCAACCACATCAAACCGCACCACGTCCACATCATGATGAGCGGCCGGATCGTCCAGAGTGGCGGGCCCGAACTGGCGATGGAACTGGAGGCCAAGGGCTACGAGCAACTCCGGGCCGAGGTCGCCGCCGACTAGGCCGCGCCGCACCACCGCGCGATGTCATCCGCGGGCCGACCGGCCCGACCCACCAAGGAGCAACCGATGGTCGCCACCCAGAAGCCGCAGGTCGAGATCGGTGAGTACCAGTACGGGTTCAGCGATGTCGAGGACTATGTCTACAAGAGCGAGCGGGGCCTGACCCGCGAGGTCGTCGAGGGCATCTCCAAGATGAAGAACGAGCCCGACTGGATGCTCCAGTTCCGGCTCAAGGCCTATGAGCACTACCTCAAGCGGCCGATGCCGGACTGGGGCGG
>JACCVE010000124.1 GCA_013698285.1 Chloroflexia bacterium
TCCCCGAGAGGTAGAGGGTGGCATTCCCGGTGCCGGCCGTCTCTGGGGCGAGCCACGTCAACGTGGTCGGTCCGGAGGGCGACAGGGTCCCGACGAGCCGGGGGGTGCCGGCCCCATCGAACCCCACGTTGCCGCCCGAGGCCGGGAACGTTCCCGTCTCGGCCTCGACCACGACATCGCCGCCACCGCTCGCCGTGATCGTGAGGGTGCTGCCACCGCTGACGGCGACCGGACAGTCGAGGGTGAGCGGCACCGACGGATTTGCCGGGGCGAGGATCACCGTCGAGGCGCCGGCGAGCCATTTGCCACTCTCGGCGTCGGTCAACGTGAAGGTCACCGCGCGTTCGTTCTGGACCGAGGGAGCCACCCACCGCACCGTCTCGTTGATCACCCCTGGGTAGGTGGCCTCCCCGGTTGCGGAGAAGGTGCCGAGGTCGGCGGACAGCGTCGCGCCTCCGCCGGCGCGGACCTCGATGTCCAGCACGTCACCGGACATGACCGTCTCGGGGACGACGATGACCGGAGGATCGGTCGTCGGGTCGGGAGCGGGCGGTTCCAACTGGACCAGGGCGTTGGCCAGGGTCAGGCTGGACCCGACCTCCATGGCCCGGGAGCTGACCGTGTAGACGACGTCGTCGACCTGCCAGTACACGGTGTCGTAGATCGGTGTCAGGTCCCTGTACGCCGGGACCCCGCCGACGTCGGCGTTGACCGTCAATTCGACATTGCGGTCGTACCACGAGAAATCGGGGATGTCCCCCCCGACCTCGCCGGTGATCTCCAAGAAGGTCGGTGGGCCGCCGGTGACGACCCAATACAGGCCGTAGTGGCCGGACCACGTGTTGACAGCCGGTTCGATGTCGAAGGGGGCAGGCACCAATTCCGGGACCAGGACAGAGAAGTCCAAGTCTAACCGCGAGGCCGTCTCGGAGCGCATCCATGATGGTGCCGCTCGCGAGGCGGCGACGGACTCCGGGATCGCCGGACCGGCGTGGGCCGGCCGGGTCAGCGAGCCACTCAAGATGATGACCAGACACGCGAAACCCAGGACACGGACCGGGAGGGAGCCACCCTCACCGGTTCCGGTCCGGCCGTTGAACCTCGCCACTCGCTCCCCCAAACCCCTGTGCGTGCCGGTCGCGACCGGGTTGATCGTGGTCCCCGATCCTTGTCTCATGCCGCTGCCGGGAATGGTCCTAGCGTACCACCGGGCGATGCCCTTGACGACCATATCCGCACCTGTCACAGGCCATTATGCGCCGGGTGCGGCGGATCGGCATGGTCCGTCGCGGCCGGCTCAACCTCGCCGCCGACCCGCGTCGGAGACGCGGAAGGCCCGCCAGTCCGGTCGCCGCGAGTGTCTCCGCCAGCGAACCGGGGCTCCGGTCGCCGGCGTCACCGACGATCGGCTCGGCCATGGCCGAACCGACGACGAGCGTTGCCTCACCGAGCAGGAAGTAGGGCGCGCGAGACGTGGTGCTGCCATCGGTCTGGTTCGATATCGTCACCGTGTTTGACCCGGCTCGGAGAGCCTCGGCCGGAATCCGGATCTCCACCAGGGTCCAGTACCGGTTTACGGCGCCCCAATCGCCGTTCCAGACCGGGAATGGCGATCCTTGGCCGGTCAACGAACTGGACTGCCCATTGATCTCGAGTCCGACGGAGATGGGGATGTTCTCGCCATTGAATCCTTGCATGGTCAGGACACTCGTGGTCTCGGGGTCGTCGTCGAGGGTGAACGTCAGCGTCGCCGACGCGCACGAGGTCTGTCGACCGTAGATCGCGACGGCGTCACGACCGTATCGTGCGGAGTCGATCCCGCCGCAGGCCCCGGCCCAGTCCTCCGCGCCGAACGACACCGACCCGGTGCCGGACGATGTGCCCACACCACCGTTCGCGATCGGCCGGTCGTCTCCGGAACCGCCGTTGGAGACTTCGCCTGATTGGCTCTCATCGTTCCCGAGGGTTTCGATGGCCGCGGCGGTCTCGGTCGGCGCACGGGGCACCATCGGCGGCGAGGTCGAGGTCGATGTCGAGATCGGCGGTGCGGTGGTGGGTATGGGGG
>JACCVE010000135.1 GCA_013698285.1 Chloroflexia bacterium
CCCAATACGCGGTCAATGACCTCCGCGAATAGCATAGAACAGTCGACGGCATTTGCATTAGAGCCGCTTGCGTCGGTGCCCTACCGCATCGCGGCGTTGCCGAAGCAGGAAGCGAACATATTTGAAGTATCGTCCACGGATATGGCGACGATCGTCGTCCGATGTGTGGACGTGGGAGGACCGATACACCGGGATTTACTCACCCGACGTATCTTGGATTCATGGGGATACCGGCGCTCCGGAGTGAAACTAAACGCACATATATCGCTTGGCATCGCCAAGGCCGCAGAACTTCGGCGTATCTCGTTCCGAGGTGAGTTTTGTTGGCCATCCCCTGCTGGAACAGTGATCCCTCGTGGTGCATCATCTGAAGGATGGTTACGTGAGATCGGACAAATCCCAGAAGAAGAGATTATTGAGGGCATCGTCACCATTCTTGAACGCGCATACTCGTTGACCGAAGATGAATTACTGATACATACAACCCGATTGTTTGGATTCCAGCGAACGGGTTCTGATATTGTCCGGAGAGTAACCGCCGCCATTCGATTAGCCAAGGTTCAAGAACGACTCCAAGATCGAAACGGGTGGCTGCAGTTGTCAGAAGGAAAACGGTTGTCGAAGTGAGGGCCTCTCGCCCTACTCCTGACAAGCCATGATTGGGAGCGCGTAAATGGTGCTCATCCGGAGTGGGCTGGACCTATCTCTCGTTGGCCCGGCGGCGGCGCTCGCGGTAGGCGATGGTCGAGTCCGTCATGCCGCGGTGGACATCGAAGCCGGTCCCCAGGGCGAGGAGGTCGCCGGCCTCGGCGCTGGACAGCGGTTGGGCGAAGAGGAAGCCCTGGCCGATGTCGAAGCCGAGGCCACGGGCGTGGACGAGCTGGTCGGCGGTCTCGATGCCCTCGGCCGCGATGGCCATGCCCAGGCTGTGGGCCAGGCCGACGATCGATGCCGCGATGGTGACGCCGCGGCCCTCCCTGCTGAGCCCATGGATGAAGGACTTGTCCATCTTGATCGTGTCGGCCGCCAGACCGTGGAGGTACCCGAGCGACGAGAAGCCCGTCCCGAAATCGTCCAGGGCGATCCGGACGCCCGTGCCGCGGAGGGTCGCCAGGGCCGCGATCACCGTCTTCGGTTCCCGGACCAGGACATGCTCAGTCACTTCGAGGGTGAGGAACTCCGGGTCCAGGCTCGCGTCCCGCAGGGCGCTCGCCACCACGTCGTGGATGTCCTCCTGAACCAGTTGGCGGACCGCCAGGTTGACGGCCATCCGGACCCGGCCCGTTTCCGGGTGGAGGATCTGCCAGGTCACCGCTTGGCGGCAGGCCTCCTCCAGCGCCCACTGGCCGATCTGGAGGATCAGCCCGGATTCTTCGGCTAAGGGGATGAACGAGGCCGGCGGGATCAGGCCATGAGTCGGGTGCTGCCAGCGAACCAGGGCCTCGAAGCCGACGATGGCCCCGGTCCGGAGGTTGACCTGGGGTTGGTAGTGGAGGCGGAGTTCGCCGCGGGCGACGGCATGCTTCAACTCGGACCGCAGGGCCGAGCGGTGCGTCACTTCGGCGCCCATGCGCGGTTCGAAGGCCACGACCCGGTCTTTGCCGCCCGCCTTCGCATGGTAGAGCGCCGCGTCCGCGTCACGCAGGAGGGAGATAGCCTGCGTTTGGCCAACCGTGCCCCAGGCGATGCCCACGCTGGCGGAGACGGTAGACTCGCGGCCGTCGAGGCGGAAGGGCTGGCGGAGGGAGGCAGTCAGCCGGTCGGCGACGCGGATGGCCTCGTGGCGGTCGGGAAGATGCTCGAGGAGCACGGTGAACTCGTCGCCGCCGAAGCGGGCGGCGGTGTCGTCGGGGCGAATGCTCCCCTCCAGGCGGGCGGCGACGGCCACCAGGAGGCGATCACCGGCATCGTGGCCCAGGAGGTCGTTGACCTGCTTGAAGCCGTCGAGGTCGATGAAGAGCACGGCGATGTCGCGTCCGGCACGGTCGGTCCTGCCCAGGGCCCGTTCGAGGCGGTCGTTGAAGAGGGCACGGTTGGGGAGGTCGGTCAGCGGGTCGTGGAACGCGCGGTGGACCAGCCGCGCTTCGAGGGACTTTCGCTCGGGGATGTCGTGCATCGTGCCGACGAGCCGCGATGGACGGTCGGCCGTGGCCGCGGTGCTCTCGCCCTGGAGGTGGACGGTCCGGACGACGGCGTCGGGGCCCACGATCTGGCAGTCGAGATCGAGCGGCACCCCATCGGTGGCACCGCGGTCCAAGGCGGTCTGGACGCGGTCGCGATCGTTGGGGTGGACGCAGGACACCAAGACCCCGAGGGTGGCCGGGAACGACTGTGGGTCGAATCCCAGGATGCGGTAGGTCTCGTCCGACCAGAGTTGCTGGCCGTTTGATGGGGTCCAGCTCCAACTGCCGAGGCTGGCGATGCGCTGGGCCTGGGCCAGGCTCGTCTCGGTGCCGTGGAGGGTCGCCTCGGTGCGGCGTTGGTGATCGACGTGGTAGGACAGGGCGCGATGGGCGCCGATCGCCGGCAGGGTCAGCAGGGGGAGGGCCCAGGGCTCGGCCCGGGCGATCACCGCGATCAGGATCCCGATGCCGAGTTCGCCGAGGTGGGGCAGGGCGGCGCCGCGCTCGTTGACGAAGGCGGCCCGGGTCCAGCGCCAGATCGAATCGGTGTTGGCTTGGAGGGCGACGATCACGGAGATCGCGACGACGCTGGTGATCACCATGGCCACGCCGGCCAGCACCATCACCGGCACCAGGCGCCATCGCTCGAACAGGTCGTGCCCCGGCTGCCAGCCGGCGATGGCCAGGATGCCGCCCGCGACACCGGCCTGCAGCGCGACCTGGGCGCCATTGAACACGGCTTGGGGGGTATGGCGGGAGGCGGGTCGCAGCGCGTGGGCGAGCATGGTGGCGACACCGGTCACCAGCATGGCCAGCCCCGGAGCGATCAGGAGCACCGCCGCGAAGACGATGCCCGTATCGACGAGCTTCTTCGTCTTATACGAAAAGTGAATCGGGAAGAGCCAGGCGACCACCGTCGCCACGCCGATCGCCAGGGCGGTCCACAGGGGCACCCGCTCGGGCTCACCCATGACCGTGAGATTGACCGCGGTCCAGGCCACCGCGAGGGTCGCGAGGGCCATGATGTACCGGCGCATCGGTTTGGGCAACTCGTTCATGGTTTGGTCCCCGCGAATATCGACCGCCCCCGAGCGCGGCGACGGAATCGGATTGCCGGTCCCGGGACGACGATCGTCGGGCCGCCGGGAGATCGATCGCCCGGGGGCAACGGTCGTCGTCTCGCCTAGAGGACGACACCGGAGAGCACGATCCAGGTATTGGACACGCCCAGCGCCGATTCGGTCACTCGCTTACCGGGTGCCGGCGCGAATAAGACCATCGCCGGGATCGACTCGCCGATCAACTTCACCTTGGCCCCGACTTCGACCTGGTTTCCCGCGCTCGTCCTGACGAGATGGTCGGCGGATTTGAAGCTGGCGGTGATCCCACTCCCGAACCCGACGGGATCGATCCAGATCATCTCCGTGACGGCGCCGGGCGGGTGGTAGATCACCACCTGACAGGCGCTCCGGCTCGAGATTTCCAGATCATTCGGAACCGCGAGATAGACATGGCCGACCTTGCCGTCGATCGAGAAGATGGGGTCCCGGTAGCACCAGGCGCTGGCCGCGCTGGCGACGTCACGGCCGGCGCGTAGGGCCAGGGGAGCGACGAGTGCCGAGAGGCCGATGAGGCGTATGGCATCCCGGCGGTTGAGGCGGGGCGGAACGTGGTCCATGGGAAGGCTCCTCCGGATCGGGGCGCCGCTCGGGGAGCGGTAGTCTGGGCCGACGCGACGACGACGCACCGTCGATGACCTGTGGTTATCGTAGTCTTGGGACCGCCTATAGGCCAGGAGTCGCGGGTCCCGTTCCCGATCGGGCTATTCCGGATAGGGGGTACCGGAGGAGTAGGACCTACTCCGAAAGAGATGACCCGTTCGGGGGAGGACCTTCTGGTGCCACGCGGGTACCGATGCGCCCGGCGGGCTAAGACCTCGACGTCATGGTCACCGGAGGCGGAGACGTGACCCGACAGGGAGCGATGCCGTGACCAGGGGTGCGATGCCGCCCTCGACCGTCCGGATCTCGCACATCGCACCTCGCGGCACGCGCTCGCCGGGATCGGCGGCGGGGCACAGCCGCGTGCAGGACCGGCGCCGAGCGGTGCCGAGGGTTTGGGCAACCGCCCATTCGGGCCTTGATCAGTCGTGAGTTCAATGGTAAACATAGGGCATGGCAGAAACGTCCGGCGCTCGGAACGAGGATGGCGAGGTGCCGCTCGGCCGTGAGACACGATCCGTCCGGACATGGGTCCGGCTGGCGCGTGTCTACGACCGGATGGTGCGGGCACTGTCGTCTCAGGTCCGAGAGCATGGGTTGACGCTCGGCCAGTTCGACGTGCTGATCCACGTCGTTCGTTCGGAAGGGCTCAATCAGCAGGAGCTCGCGGACCAACTGCTGGTCACCAAGGGAAATGTGTCTCACCTGGTAAATCGTCTGGAGCGATCCGGCCATATCGAGCGGCGCTCCGGTCGGGGGCGATCCTGTCACCTGTATCCGACGCCCGCGGGGCGTGATCTGCTCGCCGCCATCGTCCCGCCCCACTTCGAGGTGATCGAAGACATGCTCTCGTCACTCTCGACCGACCAACTGGTGAACATGCACCAGACACTCCGCGACCTCGACCACGCGCTGGAATAGCCCGGGACGGGAGCGGAGGTTTATTCGATCTCGAAGTTCAATATTGAACTTACTGGGCGGAATGCCAACGGAACGGAGAGGAGGCGTCTTGACCGGCGAACGGCGCGTGCCCAGGGCGTCCGGAGCATCGTTATTTCGTTTGGGCGGTGACCCGTGGTCGCCACCCCGTCTGTCGGAGGTTTTCTTATGGCTTCTCGTCTCGTCAGCATCGTCGTCGCGCTCGTCCTCACCTTGGGCGCCGCGGCCGGCACATTCGCCCAAGGGTCCCCGGACGCTACACCGGAGACCGCACCGGCCCCGGACGCCAGCCCCGCCGTGGTCGGGACCACGGAGTTCGGCCCGGTCCCGGCGGGGGCGGTCGGTCCGGCGATCCCCAGCAGTGGCTACCTCGTCGAGGAGATCGCCGGTGGGCTCTACTGGGTCACCGAGGGGTTCTACCAGTCGATCTTCCTCACCACCGGCGAGGGCGTCATCCTCGTCGATGCGCCGCCGTCGATCGGACCGAACCTGGCGGCGGCGATCGCGGATGTGACCGAGGAGCCGGTCACTCATATGGTCTACACCCACCACCACGCCGACCACATCGGCGGGGCCGCCCAGTTCGCGGGGGCCACGATCGTGGCCCACGAGGACACCGCCGACCTGCTCGTCCGGAGCGATGACCCCAACCGGCCGCTGCCGACGGTCACCTTCGCCGACAGCTACACCCTGACGGTCGGGACACAGACCCTGGAGTTGACCTATCCCGGTAACAACCACGAGCCCGGCAACATCATCGTCCACGCGCCGGCGCAGAGGGTCCTGATGGTGATCGACATCGTCTCCCCCGGTTGGGTGCCGTTCCCCGACCTGGCCGTGGCCGAGGACGTGCCCGGGTTCGTGGCCCTCCACGACACCATCCTGGCCTACGACTTCAAGACGTTCGTCGGTGGCCACCTGACCCGCCTCGGCACCCGCGAGGATGTCGAGACGTCGCGGGCCTACATCCAGGACATCCAGACCAACGCCGCGATGGCCCTGCAGACGGTCGACCTCGCCGCGATCGCGGCCGAGGTGGGCTACGACAACCCGTGGGCGCTGTTCGACGTCTACCTCGACGCGGTGGCTCAGACCTGCGCCGACGCCACGATCCTCGTCTGGGAGGACCGGCTGGGTGGGACCGACATCTTCACGTTCAGCCACTGCTGGGTGATGTCGGAGAGCCTACGGATCGACTGACGCCCCATCACGCCTGATAACACGCCGCCACGGGGTGCGACCGCACCCGGTGGCGGCGCGTCGTCGAGGATCGCGGGCGGTAGGACGTTGAATCCACCGGCGGCTTGGGTTCCGGGCGGCAATGGTCGCTTGGGACCCCGATCCGGGGGTGGTCGCCGCCCGCTGTCACTCGTGATCCGGAGTGACTCCGGTCCGGACCCGAGACAGATCGACTCACGGGCTCCGGACTGGGGCGTTTGGTGCCGACGGTCACGACACGGGGAGTGCATCAGGCGCGGTCACGTGATCCGAGGGGGCCGCATGTTGCGACCTCGCTAACGAGTCGCGGCCAGGCGCCGCCAGACGGGACCATTCGCCATCGAGGAACGGTCGTGAGTCACGGGTCGGAGATCGAAGCCATGGCTCGCGGGGAGCGGGACCGGGCGAGGGGAGGAGACGAGATGGCGCATCACTGGGGATCGACCGAGGCAAACGAGGTGGCCGGACGCGGCCGGGCGGCGGACGTGGGCATCCTGGCGCTGCGGCTCGGCGCTGGCGGGCTGCTGGCTGGCCATGGGGCGCAGAAGCTGTTCGGGTCGTTCGGCGGCCCTGGCTTGGTCGGGATGGGTGGCTGGTTGGAGTCGATGGGCCTGCGGCCCGGCAAGCGGTGGGCGACCCTGGCGGGCATCTCGGAGTTCGGTGGCGGGGCGCTGACGGCGCTGGGGCTCGGTGGGCCGATCGGACCGATCGCCCTGCAGGGCGCGATGGCGACCGCGATCCGGCAGGCCCACTGGGGCAAGCCGATCTGGGCCGCCTCGGGCGGCGCCGAGACCCCGCTGCTCTTCGTGCTGTCCGGTGCGGCCATCGGTCTGACCGGCAACGGCCGCTACTCGCTGGACCGGGCGCTGGGCGTGCGGGTCCCGCCCGCGTTGGCATTGCTGGCGGGTGCCGGGGTGGTCGCCGGCGTCGTGCTGGCGGAGCAGCAGACCGGGGCGGCGAAGCGGGCGACGGCGGAGGGGGGTGATGCGGACGGCGGCGCGGCCACTGAGGAGACGGACGCCAGCGCGGGTGCGGAGACGGAGGCGGACCTGGTCGGGACTTGATCGGGATTCAAGTAGGATCTCTCCCAGACCCGATTCGGGCTTCTCCGCAGTCGTCCCCACGAATGAAGTGCGTCTGGATGGGCCACGATCACGTGGTCCGGTACCTCTCATGTTCTCCCTGGTGCACCTCGGTCGGACGAGGTTTCGGACGTGTTCGTTATGAAGGACTCATACAGAATCCGGAAGATCACTCGACCATCGGAGCACCGGTGGTCACCAGAGCGCCGCCCCACCGTGGCCCGGGAGGACACGAGGTCCGCCCCTACGATGACCGTCGAACACTGAGGCCATATGCGGATGCTGCGACCCAAGACGGTTGTTCCCCGGGGAAAATCCACCCATTGACGTTTGTCACGGTTGGGGCGGTGAGACCGATCACGCCTGCCGGGACGGGCGTTCGGGTCAGGTTCGGTCCTCGGCGCCGTGCACGGGCCGGTGCCAGGCGGAGGGAGGGATCGCCCCGAGTTGGACGCGCAGCCCCAGCGCGTCGGCCTGGGACCAGACGGTGTGGAGGCGGTCGTCGACGACCCGCCAGAAGACCATCTCCCGCATCGTCACTCGCCGGCCGGTCGGCGCCACGCCGGCGAACTCGCCCCGGTGCGTGGCGTGCAGCGTCAGCCGGACCGCCACCCAGTCATCTTCCGCGACCAGGTTCTCGACAGTCCACTCCATGTCCGGGAAGGCCGCCCGGAAGGCCGCGACGTTGCGCTTGACGGCCGCCGGCCCCACGCCGTGGCCGGGTACCTCATAGTCGGGGTGGACCAGGTCGTCCGCGGCGCCGGCGTCCACGGTGTTCCACACGTCGGTGATGAACCGGCGGACGAGCCGCTTGTTGGCCTCGGTCGACATGGATCGCCTCCGCGTTGGACACGTCATCGTGCCGACGGCAGATCCGCCGGCTGTCCACCCCGCCGGTGACCGTCACCCCGGTGACGTCTATCGCATCCGCGGACACCCCATGGAGGGGAGCTCACCCTACCACACGGTCGCTTCACCAGTCGCGGGTGACGACGATCGGGTCAGGCAACTCGCTCCGGATGGCTTCTCGCATCCGGGAGAGGGCGAGAGTCGCCGTCATGTCGGTCATCGGCCTGGGGGCCCGTCGTCCCCCGGGCCGGTGTTC